>DASSTH010000021.1:0-15026 GCA_035708025.1 Nakamurella sp.
AGCACGATCACATCACGGCCGGTCACGTCGCCGATGATGGAGCTGATGGCCACCTTGTCGCCGGCGAACCGCTCCTTGGCACCGGCCGCCACCGGCACCCCGAGCAGCCGGGCGAACGCGGCCGCCTGCTTGGCGTTGCCCAGGTCGGGGGAGACCACGGTGGTGTTGCTCAGGTCCTGCCCGGCGAAGTGCGCGGCCAGCTCGCGTAGCGCGTGCAGGTGGTCCACCGGGACGGAGAAGAACCCGTGCACCTGCGGGGAGTGCATGGTCATGGCCAGCACCCGGCTCGCCCCGGCGGTGACCATCAGGTCGGCCATCAGCCGGCCGCCGATGGAGATGCGCGGGGCGTCCTTCTTGTCGGAGCGGGCGTAGGCGTAGTGCGGCAGCACCACCGTGGTGCGGGCGGCCGACGCGCCGCGGGCCGCGTCCAGCATCAGCAGCAGCTCGACCAGGTGCTCCTGCACCGGCTTGACCAGCGGCTGGATCAGGAACACGTCGCGTTCCCGGCAGTTGGCCTGCAGCTGCACCTCGAGGCAGTCGTTGGCGAACCGTTGCAGCCGGACCGGCAGCAGCGGCACGCCGAGTTCGGAGCAGACCTCGGCGGCCAGCTCGGGGTGGGCGCTGCCGGAGAAGACCGCGATGTCCCGCACGCGGCAAGCCTGCCATGCCGGTGCGACCGCCGCCGCACGGGTGGGCACGACGCGCGGACCGGGCCCTGGTCTCCGTCCCGCGGACCAGGGCCCGCTCCCTGGCGTCACGTCTGCGACGCCGGGGAGACCGCGCCACTCAGCTGGTGGGCGCCACGAAGAACGGCGTGCCGCCGGCGGTGACGGTGATCGCGTTGCGGACCAGCGTCGGCGGGTTCGGCCCCTGCGTCCACACGCCGTAGAACTGGTCCGTCATGGTGTTGCGCTCGATCCGCGTGTTGATGTTGGACTGACCCAGGTCCGCGCCGGCCAACCAGGAACTGACCACCACGCCGGTGGTGTGGCCGGTCTCCTCGTTCAGCTGGTTGTTGCCGGACAGCATGTTGCGGACCACCTGCACGTTCACGGTGTGCGAACCGGGCGCGGCGGCGTGCACGATGACCCCGGACTCCCCGGAGTCGACGATCGTGTTGCGGCTGATGGTGATGTTCTTGACCATGCTGTTCTCGCCGTTGGTCTGCGCCACGATCCCGCCCACGTCGGGCCCGGTGGCGCCGAACCCAGTGCCGGTGATGGTGTTGCGGGTGACGGTCACGTCGCTGATGTGGTTGCCGGTGTTGAACACCGACACCACCACGGCACAGCCGTTGAGGTTGCCCCACAGGGTGTTACGGGAGACGACGACGTCGCGCACCGGAACCGGGGTGGACGGTGACGAACCCACCGGGGTGCCGTCGGCCGCGATCAGGTGACCCGGATCGAACGGGCCGGTGTCCATGACCCCGATCCCGCCGCGGCCGTTGTCGTAGACCATGTTGCGGGTGACGACCGCGTGGGACACCCCGAACAGGCTGATGCCGAACGCCTGGGGCAGCCTCGGCCCGGTGTATTCACCTTCACCCGTGCCCTCGGGCGGCCCGATGGGCGGCGGCGGGGGCGGCACGTTGAGGCCGTTGTCGTGCACGATCGACCGCTCGACGACGATGTCCGAGGTGTTCTCCACCAGGATGCCGGCGCCGTTGGCGCCCGTCACCGTCACCCGGCTGATCGTGACGTGCGACGCCTGGTCGGCGACGTAGATGCCCACGTCGCAACCGGTCGCGTCGACGGTCCAGCCGCTGATGTGCTGCCCGGCCTTGGCCACCACCTTGGCGGTGAAGCCGGAGGTGCCCGCCGGCTGACAGCCCGCGCCGGGGCCGGCCGCGCTCGCGGGCACCGCGCCCGCCATGCCGAGCAGCAGGACCGCGGCTCCGGTGACGGTCAGGGAACGTGCGGACATCCGGTTCATGGGCGGTCTCCCTCGGTGAGGCAACGCGATGGGTCCATCGCTGACAGTTACGTCACTCTTGGCAGCCCGGTGCCGTCAAGGGACCGATCGGGCGAGCCGCGCCCCCAGTGCGTGAGCGACGTCGACGTGGTGTCGGCCAGCGGGCAACTCCGCGCACCAGATGCTCGGTATGGCCGGAAGGGGGCGGATCGCCGTCACACGTCCGGCCGATCCGGGGACGCGTTACCCGTGATCGGGGCCGGCGCCGTCCAGGTACGCCTTGGCCAGGTTGGCCGGCATCGGCTCGTAGGTGTGCGGCTCCCTGGTGAAGATCCCGGTGCCCCGGGAGATGGAGCGCAGATCGATGGCGTACCGCAGGATCTCGCTGGCCGGTATCTCGGCGTGGATCACCGTGCGACCGTCCTCCGCAGCGGGCTCGGTGCCGTTCACCCGGACCCGGCGGGACTGCAGGTCGCCGAGCACCGCCCCGACGAACTCGTCACCGATGGTGACGGCGATCCGGTCGACCGGTTCCAGCAGCGTGACGGTCTTCGGGGAGGCGGCGTCCTTCAGGGCCAGCGCCCCGGCGGTCTGGAACGCCATGTCGGAGGAGTCCACCGAGTGCGCCTTGCCGTCGAACAGCGTCACCCGCACGTCCACCACCGGGAAGCCGGCCAGCACGCCCTTCTCCAGTTGGGCGCGCACCCCCTTCTCCACGCTGGGGATGAACTGCCTGGGCACCGCGCCGCCCACCACCTTGTCCACGAACTCGAAGCCGGAGCCGCGGGGCAGTGGCTCGACGGTGATGTCGCAGACCGCGTACTGGCCGTGCCCGCCGCTCTGCTTGACGTGCCGGCCGTGACCGTTGGCCGAGGCGGTGAACGTTTCCCGCAACGCCACCTTGACCGGTTCGGTGTCCACGTTCACGCCGAACCGCTCGGCGAGCCGGGCGATCAGCATCTCCACGTGTGCCTGGCCCATCGTCCACAGCACTTCCTGGTGGGTCTCCGGGTTGTGCTCCAGGCGCAGCGTGGGGTCCTCGGCGACCAGCCGGGACAGTGCGGTGCCCAGCTTGTCCTCGTCGGTCTTGGTGCGGGCCACGATGGCCACCGGCAGCAGCGCGTCGGGCAGCTGCCAGGGCTCCAGCAGCATCGGAGAGTCCTTGCTGGACAAGGTGTCCGCCGTCTCGGCCAGGCTCAGCTTGGCCACCACGCAGATGTCCCCGGCGATGGCCGGGCCGCGCGGGCGCAGCGTGTCGCCCAGCGGCGAGGACATCGGTCCGATGCGCTCGTCGTCGTCGTGGTCCGGGTGGCCGGCCATGTCGTGTCCGGTGAAGGCGCCCCAGTGCCCGGAGATGTGCACCGAGGCGTCGGGCTGCAGCGTGCCGGAGAACACCCGCACCACCGACAGCCGTCCGACGTACGGGTCGGAGGCGGTGCGCACCACCTCGGCCACCAGCGGCCCGTCCGGGTCGCAGGACAGCGCCGGCTGCAGCACGCCGGAGGGGGAGTAGGCGGCCGGCAGCGGGTGCAGGGTGGGCGGCGGGAAGCCCTCGCTGAACAGGTGCAGCAGCTCGCCGGTGCCCACGTTGGTGTCGGTGGACACCGGCACCAGGGGGAAGAAGCTGGCGTGCGAGACGGCCGTCAGCAGATCCGCGATCAGCACCTCCAACTCGATCTGCTCGCCGCCCAGGTAGCGCTCCAGCAGGGTGTCGTCCTCGGACTCGGTGATGATCGCCTCGAGCAACTCCGCCCGGCCGGATTCCAGTTCGTCGCGCTCGCCGTCCACCGCCTCCCGGACGACCCGTTCGCCGCTGCTGTAGTCGTAGACGTTCTCGGTGAGCAGGCCGATGTTGGCGTTGACTGAGTTTCCGGAGCCTTCGGCGTTGGACGTGACGGGCAGGTACATGGCCGCCACCCCCGATCCGAAGGTCTCCCGGCAGGCGGCCATGGTCTCGCGGACCGCGGAGCGGGCGGCGTCCAGCCTGGTCAGGGCGATGGCCCTGGGCATGCCGACGGCGGCGCACTCCTGCCACAGCATGGTGGTGGCGGCGTCCAGGCCGTCGGCGGCGGAGATCACGAACAGCGCGGCGTCGGCGGCGCGCAGCCCGGCCCGCAGTTCACCGACGAAGTCCGGGTAGCCGGGCGTGTCGATCAGGTTGACGACGACCGCGTCCGGTCCGTCACCGATGTTGATCGAGGCGATGGACAGCTGGGTGGATCTCTCGATCCCGGGTGGCCGGGGCCGGTAGTCGCCGGTGGTGGCGGCGATCAGGTGGTCGAAGAGCGCGCTCTTGCCGGCGCCGCTTCGGCCCACCAGCACGACATTGCGCAACTTGTCGGGTGACGCTGCGACCGGGACGGAGGCGGCGGTGGCCGCTTTCTGGCTCATGATTCAACCTTCGCCCGTACCGGGCCGGGGCACAAGGGGAAGCGGCCGGTTTGCGGGGGCGAACCGGCGCCTTCGGGCGGTCCGTGCGGCGTCAGTTGGCCCCCGAACCGGGTCGCGCGGTCGCGATCAGGAAGCCGGGCGGAAGGCGACGGCGTGCACCCGGGTGGCGACCTCCGGCCAGGCCGGGTCGTCCGGGTCGGCCGGGAAGCCCAGCCGCGGCCCCAACTGGCGGAAGGCCCGCGGGTGCGCCCGCTGGTACTCGTGCAGCATGTCCAGGATCTCCTGCGGCGTCAGGAACCGCTGGGCCGGCGCCGGCCAGCGACTGCGGCCGATGCGCACCTCGATGGCCGGGGCCGTGCGGAGATTGCGGTACCACTCCGGGGTGCCGCCCCAGGCGGCGATGACGGTGAACTCGGGGATCGCGCGGTCGTAGTGGACGACCTCCACCACCACCTCCCGGCGGAGTCCCGAGCGGCGGCCGCGGTGCGCGATGTACGCCAGCCGGTGGCCCAGCAGGACGCCGAGGCGCGCCCGGAACAGCCAGATCGGCAGTCGGAGGGCCCAGCGCAGCAGGCCGGTGGGCTTGCGGTCGGTGATGACCGGCCGACGGGATTTCGGTTCTGGCGCGTTCATCCCTTGTCTCCTTCCAAGGTCCTGCCCAGGACCCGGGTGACGGTGGCGGCGGGCAGGGCGAGGCCGAGCGCGCGGTGCAGCACCACCCCGTCCAGCGCGGCGGACAGCACGGCGGCGCACCCCGCCGCGTCGCGCACCCCGAGCCGCTCCAGCGTGCCGGCCAACTCCGACCGGAAGTCCGCGATGACGGCAGCCAACGCCTCCCGCAATGGCTCGTTCCTGGTTGCGGCCATGTAGGTCTCGGCCATCAGCAGGGACACCGGGTCGCGACCCTGATAGCTGTCCAGGGTGGCGAACAGGATGTTCAGGGCCTGCCGAGGGCTGCGCGCGTCGTCCAGCAGCGCCGGGATGCCGCCGATCAACTCGCGGATGGTGCCCAGCGCGGCGTCCGACAGCAAGGCCTGCAGCGACGCGAAGTGGTAGTGCACCAGGCCGGGGGTGACACCGGCCTGCTCGGCGACCATGCGGGTGCTGACCGCGCCCCAGCCGTGCCGGGGGATGAGTTCCACAGCGGCCTGCAGCAGCCGCTCCCGCACCTCGCGGCCACGATCGGCCGCGGTGGGGCCGGTTCTCGCTCGCTCCACCATCGCCTCCCTACTCGATTGGGCGGCTGCCCTGGGCGATCGGCCTGGGCGGGTGACCTGGGTATGCGCCCTGATCGAGCGCCTTGGGCGACCGTCCAACGGACACGATAGGCCGCGGAATGCAGGTTGCGCAAGGGGCGCGTGTGGCCGGGCGGGGTGCGGGCGTTGGGCTGGCGTCCCGACGGCTGCCGGCTATTGGCTGTGGTACACGCGGCGCGGGGTGATCAGCACCGCCGCGCGGCGCTCGGCCGCCATCACCCGGTCGTAGGTGTCCCAGTCGTCGTGCGTGCCGCCGGCCGCGCGGAATACGTCCTGCAGCAGCAGGCGCAGTGCTTCGCCGTCGACATCGGGATGCGGGTCGTCCGGGCCGATGATCTCGGCGTCACCCTCCACCGTCGCCCATCGCCAGCCGGCCCGTACCACGACGGTGGTACGGCGGTCGGCGCGCAGGTGGTCCAGCTTGCGCGTGCCACCCACGGCGACGAACGCGACCACCTGCCCCGCCCGCAGCGGATGCTGCAGCACGCCGGCGTTGACCACGGTGGCATGCACGCTGCCATCGGACCGCAGCGTGCTGACGACGCACAGGCCGTGGTCCAGTGGCACGAGTTCGGCGAACGGCGCGAGGTCGGTCACGGAGGTCAAGCCCTTCTGCTGGGTGCGCCGCTCACCGGCGGGCGGGAACCGAGCATAGGACAGCCCCGGAGTGCTCGCCCTGGCGCCGACGTCCGGTCAGCGTGCCGCGTGGTGGAACTGGATGACGAACTCGGCCAGCCGCGTCGCGATGGCGGCCAGCGCGCGCTCGCCGATCTCCGGCGTGGCTCGGCTGGAGTCGTCGGTCCGCCCGTCGCTGGCCTCCCACACGCCGGCCCGGCGGACCGCGGCGCCCGGCATGGCGACCTCGGCCAGCGGCTGCAGCTGCTGTTCCGGGGCCGGCAGCCGGTCGGTCCGGACCAGGTCGGGTCGCAGCGCCATCAGACAGGAGGTCTCGAACCCGCCCGCGTGCCCGGGCACCGGTCCGACGTCCAGATCCAGGTCGCGCAGCGCGTCGGCCGCGCAGGTCCAGTAGGACGTCCCGCCGGCCAGCACATCCAGCCCCAACTCGTGCACCAGGCGGTCGCCGACCGCCCGGACCGGTGCGTCGTTGCCGCCGTGCCCGTTGATGAACAGGATCCGCCGGAAGCCGTCGACCGCCAGGCTGCGACCGATGCTGGTGAGCACATCCAGGTACACCGGCAGGTCGATGCTGATGGTGCCGCCGAAGGCCAGGTGGTGGTTCGCGAACCCGAACGGCAGCGTCGGTGTGACCACTACCGGGATCTGTTCCGCGGCAAGTTGTGCCGCCCGGTCGACCAGGTGGGACACCACCGCGGTGTCGACGCACACCGGAAGGTGTGGGCCGTGTTGCTCGATCGATCCCAGGGGAATGAGGACCGTCGCTTCGGGCGCCAGACGGCGCAGGTCGTCACGGGTCAGTTCGTCGAATCGCGGCATCGAATGGCCCCATCTGGAAGACGACATCGGCGGGGGAATTTGGCTTCTCACTGCGAACGGCGCCGAGGCCGATGTCCGTGCGTTCCCGGGATGGTCACCGTGGCGGCGGCATTCGAAAGGGACCATACACCCCGATCCGGGCGGGCCATCGGGTGTGCGCGTGCGGCCTGCTCCAGAGCCTCGTGGCACACCGGAGTCGTTGACAGGGCACCGAGGTCACCCTACAGTCGTGTCAGCCAGCAGATTGGCGTTTTCAGCAGATGGCACAGGCCGTGGCGCCGGGACACGGGCCGGTGCGCTCGCCTCGACCCGGCCGCGCGACACGGGAGCACCATGGCCGAACCGTCCTTCGGGTCCCCGGACCTCCGGCTGCCCGAGGAACTGCGCGGGCCGCTGCGGGATCACCTGGACCACCTGCGCCGGCAGTATCAGCAGCGCGGCTGGGCCGGACGGGTGGGCTTCGGCCGGCGGCCGGCGCTGGTGGTCATCGACATGGCGGCGAACTGGACCCAGCCGGAGAACCCGATCGGCTCGGACGTCGGGTCGGTGCTGGACGGGTGCCTGCGCGTGCTGGCGGCGGCCAGGGCGGCCGGAATCCCGGTGTACTTCACCACGTATGACTTCGATCCGTCCCACCCGCCGAGCCCGCACGACAGCAAGCTGGTCCGCTCGGAGGAGCGGGGCGACCCGGGAATGTTCGAACTGGACCCCCGGCTGCAGCGGCGGCCGGACGAGAAGCTGATCCGCAAGCGGTACGCCTCCGCCTTCAAGGGCACCACCTTCCAGGACATGCTGACCGCGCAGGGCGTCGACACCCTGATCGTCACCGGGATCAGCACCAGCCACTGCGTCTATGCGACCTGCCGGGACGCGACGGACAGCTTCCGGGTGATCGTGCCGCGGGAGGCGGTCGGTGAGCGCTGCGAGTTGTTCCACGAGGTCAACCTGCTGGACATCGACATCGACCTGGGCGATGTGATGCCGGTGACGGAGGTCATCGCGGCGCTCGGTGACCTCGCCGGGTGATCGGCAGCCTGGGCAGGTGATCGGCGGCACGGGCCGCGATCGACAGCCGCCGGGCGCGGTCGATGGACAGTGAACGGCTCCGGAACGGCGGCGCCCGATGGGACTGTGACCGTCCTGCCGGCTGGTGGCAGAGTGGCCGTCATGGCCGACAACGACAACCAGCGATCCATCACCCTCGACCGCATCGGGCCGGGTCGCTTCCGGGCCGTCAACGCCCGCGGCGGGACCCTGGAATTCGGCGGTGACGGCACCGACTTCACTCCGGTCGAACTGCTGCTGACCGCGATCGGTGGCTGCACCGGCATGGACGTCGACGCGATCACCGGCCGGCGGGCGCAACCGGAGTCGTTCACCGTGACGGTGCGGGCGAACAAGGTGCGCGACGACCACGGCAACCACCTGGCCGACGTCACCGTGAACTTCGCCGTCACCTTCCCCTCCGGGCCGGACGGTGACGCCGCCCGCGAGGTGCTGCCGGAGGCGGTGCGCAAGTCCCACGACCGGCTGTGCACGGTCAGCCGCACGGTGGAACTGCCCACGCCGGTGACGACCAGCATCGAGTAGCCGGCACCCGGCCCGCCAGACGGCCCGCGGGCCGCACCAACCGCCCGCAGGCCGCCCGGACGGCTACGCCGGCCGACCCCGGGTGGCGCCCTGCGGATGGCACGGTGTCGCAGGCCAGCCGCAGGGCGCCGGGTGAACTACTTGACGAACGCGAACAACTCGCTGTGCGCGACGCCGCCCAGGTCCAGCGTCGCCTGGTTCTCACCGGCAGCGCCGGCGGCCGGCGAGAACCGGATGGTGACCGTCGCGCTGCCGCCCGGTGCCAGCGACAATGTCGCGGGCGAGACGGCGAACGCCGACGATCCGGACAGCTGCAGCGGCAGGGTGAGCGCGCCGCCGCTCACGTTCGTCACGGAGACCGTCCTGGCCAGCGGCTTGCCGGAGCGGGCCGGCACGGCGCCGAACGAGGTGCTCACCGAGGACAGCGTCACCGAACTGTGCAGTGCCGCATTCAGGTCGGCCAGGCCCGAACCGGTGACCTGCACCGAGGTTTCCGGCTGGGTGATGGCGGTGGAATTGAACAACACACCCTGCTGGGCGGTGTTCACGATCGCCGACCGCACCTGCCAGGCCGCCCACTCCGGGTGCGCCTGCCGGATGACAGCCGCCATGCCCGCCAGGTGTGGCGTGGCCATCGAGGTGCCCTGGAAGAACGCCCAGCAGCCGAGGGTGCCCGGGTCATCGCAGGCGGTGTGCGGAACCGAGGACAGCACGTTCACCCCGGGCGCCACCACATCCGGCTTGATCCGGAAGTCCACGTCGGTCGGCCCCTGGCTGGAGAAGTCCGCCATGATGTTGTTGTTGCCGGTGTAGGTGTACTGCGCGGTGGCGCCGATGGTCACTGTCGAACCGGACAGTGCCAGAAGGGTTGCCAGGTCGGCGTTCCCGGACTGCACCGCTGGGATCGTGGTGGTGAAGACCCCGTCCTGGCCCATTGCGATGGGGTCGCCCGGCAGGTTGTTGACCACGATCGCCGCCACCGCACCGGCCTCTTCGGCATTGAACACCTTCTGGCTGAAGCTGCAGGCCCCACGCTGGATCAGCGCGATCTCGCCGTCCATGCTCACGTCCCCGTACGGGTCGCAACCATTGGCCAGCGTGTCCATCGAGCCGGGGGCGGCCTGCAGGGTGGCGGTCAGGTCGGAGTCGGGAGTGGGGAAGTCGCCGATGGCCGCGACGGACACGGTCTCGCCGCCGCTCAGGATCGGGGTGCCGACGAACTGGCCCACGCTGGATGCCCCCGCCGACAGCGCCCGCTCCGCAGATCCGGGTGACTCGACCGTGAACCGGCCAGGGCCGCTGTTGCCGGCAGCCACGGCGACCACGATGTTGGCCCGGTCCAGATTGTCGATCGCCATGGTCAACAGGTCCTGGTTGCCGCTGGCATCGCCGCCCAGGCTCAGGTTGAGCACCGTCATCCCGTCGGCCACGGCTGCCTCCATGGCGTTCAGGATGTCCTCGCTGCGGGCGTCGGTGACGTCACCCGGGAAGATGTTGTAGTTGCCCAGCTGGGCGCCGGGGGCTACCCCGCTCGGGTCATAGGGGATGTCCGCGCCGTTCACGACGGCCGGCGTGTTGGCATCGCAGGCGATGGTGCCGGAGACGTGCGTGCCGTGGTCCTGGATGGCCTCGGCCGTGTAACCCCGGCTGACGGCCTTGTTGTTGAACACCTTGGCGACGATCACCTTGTTGTTGGTGAAGCGGGTGTCGCCGAGTTGCTGGGTGGCCGGGAAGTCGGCGTCGTCGAAGCAGGGGTGGGTGACGTCGATGCCGGTGTCGATCACGCCGACCTTCACACCCCAGCCGGCGTGTTCCGCGTCGCCAGGGCGGGCGGCGGCCCAGCCGGCCTTGGCGTCGATGAGCGCGAGGTCGGGGTCATCCGGTGGTGCGGCGTCGGTGTCGGCCAGCGGGGTGTACAGCGACTCGTAGCCCACCGAGGCGACCCCGGGTGCGGAGCGCAGGGTGTCCAGCGAGGTGCCGTTGAGCCGGACCGCCACCGCGTTGAGCGCGATGTCGTACTGCCCGGTCACCTTCGCCTGCGGCGCGTTGGCCCGCAGCCAGCGCTGGAAGGCGTTGCGCTGCTGGGCGAGGTCGGCCCGGACGTTGCGCACCGCACTGCTGCGCAGGTTCAGGCTGTGGCCGTTGCGGGGGGATGTGCGCGGGTCCGTCGACACCGGGTCGCCGGAGAACCGGACGATGGCGCTGGTGTGGTCGACCCCAGTCGGCGTGCTGCTGTCGGAGTTGGCGCCCGGTCCACCGTTGGCGCGGTGCGCGCCCGGCGAGGCGGACGCGGATCCCACGTTGAGCGACAGGGTGAGGGCCAGGATCAGCCCGGTGCCGGCGGCGGTGACCCGCCGGGCCGTGCGATGCAGTGCCATGTGACCTCCCGATCGGAGCGCTGCAGCACCGTCGAACGGGGTCGGCCGTGGCGGCGGTGCCATGGACCGGGTCACTGTAATGCCGCCGACAGTGCATGGCGAGCCTTGTCGCGCAGCGGGTCCGGCGCACCGTACATACCGGCCGTAATCGGTCGCCGGCGCGGCCCGGAGAGCGGTCGGCGAGCGGGGAGACCGAGTGTCCGAGGCGGCGGGCACACTGTGCGGCGTGAAGCCGATCGACGTGGTGCGCACTTATTGGGAACGGACGCAGGCGCGGGACTGGGCCGGGGCCACCGAGTTGCTGCATCCGGACGTGACAGTGTTCTGGCCGGTCAGCCGGGAGTTGTTCACCGGCCGCGAGGCGTTCGTGGCGATGAACGCCGCCTATCCCGAGGGCTGGTCGATCCGGATCCTCTCGCTACTCGCGGACGACGACCGGGTGGTGTCCGAGGTGGAGGTCCCGCACGTCGACGAGGTGTTCCGGGCGGTCTCGCTATGGGTTGTTATGGATGGGCGC
Source organism: Nakamurella sp. (assembly GCA_035708025.1). Lineage (GTDB taxonomy): Bacteria > Actinomycetota > Actinomycetes > Mycobacteriales > Nakamurellaceae > Nakamurella. Next base: position 11,502 of record DASSTH010000021.1, read on the forward strand.
ATTGCATCAGGAACCGAATACTGGAGCACCTACGGCGGTGACGAGGTCCCGGACTGGCGGCGGCCTTTCGTCACCGTCACCGATCGGTGACGAACGGGCGAGCCCATCCACATCGACCTGCAGCTCGACGGCTTTCGGCTGTGTTTGGCGACCGAGGAGTCCACCCGGCACGACCACGGCCTGGAGCCGATCGCCCAGGGACAGCGCGCCGCGGTCATCCTGTGGACCCAATTACGCGCACTCTGCAGGACGCATGGGCAACGCTCAGCGGGGCTGTCACATCCGCGGCCCGGGGTCCGTCAGGGAGGAGACATCGTCACCTCACGGAAGGAACCACCATGACCGCCATCGACTCCGTCACCCTGGAGGTCCCGGACCCCGCAGCCGCCGCGGCGTTCTACGACGCCGCATTCGGGCTGGGCGACCGGCTTCGGTTGCGCCCCGCTCAGGACGCCACCGGCGGATTCCGCGGCTTCACGCTGTCGCTGGTGGTGTCCCAGCCGAGCACCGTGGGCGCCCTGGTGGAAGCCGCCGTGGACGCCGGGGCGACCGCGATCAAGCCGGCCGCCAAGAGCTTCTGGGGCTACGGCGGCGTGCTGCAGGCCCCGGACGGGGCGATCTGGAAGGTCGCGACCTCCGCCAAGAAGGACTCCGGCCCGCGCACCCGGCAGGTCGACCAGGTGGTGCTGTTGCTGGGCGCCGCCGAGGTGAAGGCCAGCAAGCGGTTCTACACCGAGCGGGGCCTGGCCGTGGGCAAGAGCTTCGGCAGCAAGTACGTCGAGTTCGCCAGTGGGTCCGGCCGGATCAGCCTGGCCCTGTACGGCCGCCGGGCGCTGGCCAAGGACGCCGGGGTGCCGCCCGAGGGATCGGGGTCGCACCGGATCGTCGTCACCGGCGGCACGGAGCCGTTCACCGATCCCGACGGATTCCGCTGGGAGCCCGCCGCCTGAACTGGACCGCCGGCACCCGCACGGCATTCTGATTGGATCGACGCTGGACGCGCCGGGTCAGCACGCCCACGGCGACCAGCCTTGACGGATGGAGACACTGATGAGCCCCGCCACCACCGCCGACTCACGGCCCGCCAACTCCCGAGCACGCCGGGCGAAGGCCGGCGCGTCGGGCGGCACAACCGACAAACGGTCCAGCGACCCGGAAACCGCGCATGTCGCCGACACCCACGACCTGATCCGGGTGGTCGGCGCCCGGCAGAACAACCTCAAGGACATCAGCGTCGAGATCCCCAAGCGCCGGCTGACCGCCTTCACCGGCGTCTCCGGGTCCGGCAAGAGTTCGCTGGTGTTCGACACCATCGCCGCCGAGTCGCAGCGGCTGATCAACGAGACCTACAGCGCCTTCGTGCAGGGCTTCATGCCGACGCTGGCCCGGCCCGAGGTCGACGTGCTGGACGGGATCACCACCGCGATCATCGTGGACCAGGAGCGCCTGGGCGCGAACCCGCGATCCACCGTGGGCACCGTCACCGACGCCAACGCGATGCTGCGCATCCTGTACAGCCGCGTCGGCAAGCCACACATCGGACCGCCGACCGCGTTCTCGTTCAACGTGCCGACCGCCCGGGCCAGCGGAGCCATGACCATCGACCGGGGCAAGGGCGAGCGAAAGGTGGTCCGGGACGCGGTGTACCTCGGCGGCATGTGCGCCCGCTGCGAGGGCATGGGCAACGTCAGCGACATCGACCTGACGGCGCTGTACGACGAGACCAAGTCGCTGAACGAGGGCGCCATCACCATCCCCGGCTACAGCATGGACGGCTGGTATGGCCGCATCTTCCGGCAGAGCGGGTTCTTCGACCCGGACAAGCCGATCGCCAAGTTCAGCAAGCGGGAACTGAACGACCTGCTGTACAAGGAGCCGACCAAGATCAAGGTCGAGGGCATCAACCTGACCTACTCCGGGCTGGTCCCCAGCATCCAGAAGTCGTTCCTGTCCAAGGACATCGACGCGCTGCAGCCGCACATCCGCGCGTTCGTGGAGCGCGCGGCGACCTTCACCGTCTGCCCGGACTGCGGGGGCACCCGGCTGAACGGGCAGGCGCGCTCGTCGAAGATCCGCGGCAAGAGCATCGCCGACCTGTGCCAGATGCAGATCAGCGATCTGGCCGACTGGGTGCGGGATCTGGACGAGCCCGGCGTCGGCCCGCTGCTGGCCGGGCTGCGGCACCTGCTGGACTCGTTCACCGAGATCGGCCTTGGCTACCTGTCGCTGGACCGGCCGTCCGGCACGCTGTCCGGTGGAGAGGCCCAGCGCGCCAAGATGATCCGGCACCTGGGCTCGTCGCTGACCGACGTCACCTACGTGTTCGACGAGCCGTCGATCGGGCTGCACCCCCATGACATCGAGCGCATGAACAAACTGCTGCTCCAGCTGCGGGACAAGGGCAACACGGTGCTCGTCGTCGAGCACAAGCCCGAGATGATCGAGATCGCCGACCACGTGATCGATCTCGGTCCCGGCGCGGGCGCGGACGGCGGCCAGGTGGTGTTCGAGGGGACGGTGACGGAGCTGCGGGGTAGCGACACCATCACCGGGCGGCACCTGGACGACCGGGCCGCGCTGAAGGACTCGTTCCGTGCTTCCACCGGTGCACTGGAGGTCCGCGGCGCGTCCACGCACAACCTGCGGGACGTGGATGTGGACATCCCGCTCGGCGTGCTCTGCGTGCTGACCGGCGTCGCCGGATCCGGCAAGAGCTCGCTGATCCAGGGATCGGTGGCCGGCCGGGACGGTGTGGTGGTGATCGACCAGGGCGCCATCCGCGGCTCCCGGCGCAGCAATCCCGCCACCTATACCGGGCTGCTCGATCCGATCCGCAAGGCGTTCGCCAAGGCCAACGGCGTCAAGCCGGCGCTGTTCAGTTCCAACTCCGAGGGTGCCTGCCCGGCCTGCAACGGGGCCGGGGTGATCTACACCGAACTGGGCGTGATGGCCACCGTGGAGACCACCTGCGAGGAGTGCGGCGGCAAGCGGTTCCAGGCGTCGGTGCTGGAATACACCCTGGGCGGCCGCAACATCGCCGAGGTGCTGGCCATGCCGGTGGCCGAGGCGCTGCCGTTCTTCGGCGAGGGCGAGGCGAAAACGCCCGCCGCCCAGACCATCCTGGGCCGGCTCGCCGACGTCGGGCTGGGCTACCTGAGCCTGGGCCAGCCGCTCACCACGCTGTCCGGCGGCGAGCGGCAGCGGCTCAAGCTCGCGGCGCAGATGTCGGAGAAGGGTGACGTGTACGTGCTGGACGAGCCGACCACCGGGCTGCACCTGGCCGACGTGGAGCAGCTGTTGGGGCTGCTCGACCGGCTGGTGGACTCCGGCAAGTCGGTGGTGGTGATCGAGCACCACCAGGCCGTGATGGCGCACGCGGACTGGATCATCGACCTGGGCCCGGGGGCCGGTCACGACGGTGGGCGCGTGGTGTTCGAGGGCACGCCGGAGGATCTCGTCACCGATCGGTCGACGCTGACCGGCCAGCACCTGGCGGCCTATGTCGGGCGCTGAGTGCCAGACTGG
>DASSTH010000022.1:0-3866 GCA_035708025.1 Nakamurella sp.
GCCGCACTCGATCATCACGCCGGACTTCGTGTGGCGGCGCACCGACAAGTGGATCAATTTCCCGTGGTCCACCGAGCCGCCGGTCGTCTCCCGCTCCGGGGTGCGGGACGCCTGACCAGAGCCCCGCATGGATCAACTTGCAAGGCATGCACGAAACTTGCCCCACCAGTCACACTGTCCACAAATCCCGGCTCTTCATCCATGCCAGGGATGTTGATCCATGCCCAAGGGCCGCGCCGCCGGGCTACAGCTTCACGTTGATCTGCTTGATCTGCGTGAATGCCTCCAGGGCGCCCTCGAGCGACATCTCCCGGCCGATGCCGGATTCCTTGTAGCCGCCGTAGGACTGTCCGATCACCTGGGCGCCGCCCTGGTTGACCTGCACCCAGCCGGACTCGATCCGGTGCGCGGTGTCCAGCGCCGCCGATAGGTCGCGGCACCACACGAACGCCGCCAGCCCGTAGTGCGAGTCGTTGGCCATGGCGATCACCTGGTCCCGGTCGGTCCACGGAATGGCCACCAACACCGGGCCGAAAATCTCCTCACGGGCGATCCGCCAGGAGTTGTCCACCCCGGCGAACACCGTGGGGCCCTGGTAGAAACCGTCCAGCCCGTCCGGAACCAGGTCGGCGCCGTCCAGCGCCACCCGCACCCCGGGCTGGGCCTTGCCGTCGTCGATGTACTCGCGGACCCGTTCCAGCTGCTTGGCGTTGATGATCGAGCCGATGTCGCTGGCCTCGTCACCGGGATCTCCCACCCGCAGCTGCGAGACCCGCTGCACCAGGCGGGACACCACCTCGTCGTAGACGTCGGCGTGCACGAACAACCGGGACCCGGCGGTGCACGACTGGCCCTGCCGGGTGAACCGCATCGCGGTCAGCACCCCGTCCACCGTGGCGTCCGAGACCGCGTCCGGGAACACGATGTTGGGGCTCTTGCCACCCAGCTCCAGCGAGTAGTGCGCCAGCCGGGCACCGGCCACCTCGCCCACGTGCCGGCCCACCCCGGTGGACCCGGTGAACGACACCTTGTCCACCCCCGGGTGCTGCACCAGGGCCTCGCCGACCTCCGCCCCGTACCCGGTGACCACGTTCAGCACCCCGGCGGGCAGGAAGCGCCCGGCGATCTCCACCAGCTTCAGGATGGTCAGCGGCGCGTCCTCCGCGGCCTTGAGCACCACGGTGTTCCCGGCCGCCAGCGCCGCCGGCACCTTGCACCCGGCGATCATCAGCGGGGAGTTCCACGGCAGGATCGCCGCCACCACGCCCAGCGGCTCGCGCCGGGTGTACTGCAACTGCTGGTCCCCCGCCGGCAGCACGTCACCCTTGAACTCCCCGGCCACCCCGCCGAAGTACCGGAAAAGGTTGACCAGCAGCTGGGATTCCGGCCGCGCCTGGGTGCGCAGCGCGTTGCCGGTGTCGGCGGCCGTCAGCCGGGCCAGGTCCTCTGCGGCGTCCTCCAGCGCGGCGGCGATCTGCAGCAGCGCCCGCTGCCGCTCGGTGAAGTGCAACGCCCGCCAGGCGGGCAGCGCCGCCCGGGCCGCCGCCACCGCCCGATCCGCGTCCTGCGCCCGCGCCCGCGGCACCCGGGCGATGCGCACCGTGCGCCGGCCCGGGTTGATCACCTCGATCCATTCCCCGGCGCCGGCCGCCACCCGCTCCCCGCCGATGATCATCGGCCAGTCGGCGACCGGCCCGTCCGCGGTGGCGGCCAGCACGGCGGCGATGTCGGGATCGGCGGAGCCCGTGCCGGTGGTCGTGGTGGTCTGCGTCATGCTGGCTGTCCCCTGCCCGTCCGGGTGCGCTGTCGGCCTTCTCGTCACCGATCCTCCCACCGGGGCGCGGCGCGGCGACGGCGGGTCACCGGCAGCAGGCAGACTCACCGGAATGACCACACAGCGAGGCTTCGAGCGGTTGATCGCGTTCTCCGACGCGGTGGTGGCGATCGCACTGACCCTGCTGGTACTGCCGCTGGTCGACCTGCCCGGCGACATCGCCGACGGCACATCGGTCGGGCGGGTGCTGGCCGATGCGCACAACGAACTGATCGCGTTCGCGGTCAGCTTCCTGGTGATCTGGCAGCTGTGGACCGGCCACCATCGGATCTTCCGGTTCTACCGGGCGATGGACCATCCGGCGTCCGCGCTGAACGTCGGCTGGTTGGCCACCATCGTGGTGCTGCCGTTCCCCACCGCGCTGCTGTCCACCCCGGTCGCCGAGCACGGCGCGGTCGCGCTGTACCTGGCGGTGCTGCTGGCCAGCACCGTGCTGTTGCAGGCGCTGGCCTGGCGGGTGCGGCACCACTCGGAGCTCGCCGACGACAACGACCCGGAGGCCCGGGAGTGGCTGGCCGGCAGGTCCGACTGGGTGTTGCCCGGGTCGATGGCGCTGGCCCTGGTGCTGTCGCTGGTGTTCCCCGAGGCTGGGCCGTGGATGCTGCTGGTGCTGTTGCTGCCGACGGTGGTGGACCTGGTGCGCACCGGTGTGGGCCGGGTCGCCGGGCGTCGGCGCGCCGGGCGACGGCGCGCCGGGCACCGCCGCGCCGGTGCATCCCCGGCCCGCTAGGACCTACTGCGCCCGGTCCGCAGGGTTTGTCGTGGGAGCGGCCGGCGTCGCGGCGCGGCCGTCGGCGTTCGCCGCGACCACCGCGTCCACGCCCGCCTCCTTGCGCTGGGCGGGGGTGATCGGTGCGGGGGCTCCGGTGAGCGGGTCGTATCCGCCGCCGGACTTGGGGAATGCGATGACCTCCCGGATGGACTCCTCGCCGGCCAGCAGCATCACGATCCGGTCCCAGCCGAAGGCGATGCCGCCGTGCGGGGGCGGTCCGAACGCGAAGGCGTCCAGCAGGAAGCCGAACTTCTCCTGGGCCTGTTCGGCCGTCAGGCCCATCACCGCGAACGCCCGCTCCTGCACGTCGCGGGAGTGGATACGGATCGACCCACCGCCGATCTCGTTGCCGTTGCACACGATGTCGTGGGCGTAGGCCAGCGCGGATCCGGGGTCGGTGTCGAAACTCTCCAAGAACTCCGGCTTCGGTGACGTGAACGCGTGGTGCACGGCGGTCCACTGGCCGGAACCCACTGCCACGTCGGAGGTCTCGTCGACCCGCTCGAACAGTGGCGCGTCCACCACCCACACGAACGACCAGGCGGACTCGTCGATCAGCCCGCCGCGCCGGCCGATCTCCAGCCGGGCGGCGCCCAGCAACTCCTGGGAGGCCTTGCGCGGCCCGGCGGCGAAGAAGACCGCGTCCCCGGGCAGTGCACCGGTCGCCTCGGCCAGCCCGGCCCGCTCGTCCTCGGAGATGTTCTTGGCCACCGGGCCGGCCAGCGTGCCATCCTCGCCGACCGTGACGTAGGCCAGTCCCCTGGCGCCGCGCTGCTTGGCCCACTCCTGCCACGCATCGAAACCGCGCCGCGGCGTGTCCGCACCGCCGCGCTGCACCACCGCCCCGACGTACGGAGCCTGGAACACCCGGAACGGGGTGCCGGCGAAAAAGCTTGTCAGTTCGGTGATCTCCAGATCGAAGCGCAGATCCGGCTTGTCCGAGCCGTACCGGTTCATGGCGTCGGTGTAGGTCAGCCGCGGGATCGGGCGGGGCACCTCGTACCCGACCAGCTGCCACAACGCGGCGACCACCTCTTCGGCGAGCGCGATGACGTCGTCCTGGGTGACGAACGACATCTCGATGTCCAGCTGGGTGAACTCCGGCTGGCGGTCGGCGCGGAAGTCCTCGTCCCGGTAGCAGCGGGCGATCTGGTAGTAGCGCTCCATGCCGGCCACCATCAGCAGCTGCTTGAACAGCTGCGGCGACTGCGGCAGCGCGTACCACGAGCCGGGCTTGAGCCGGGCCGGCACCAGGAAGTC
>DASSTH010000023.1:0-2945 GCA_035708025.1 Nakamurella sp.
GCACGCCGGCCCGGTTGTAGTCCAGCAGGGAGAACTCCGCGCCCTGGATTCGGCCGGTGGCGCCGCCGATGTGCGTCGACTTGCCGGTGTCCTCCTCCATGTGCGCGCGCTCGATCTCCACGCGCACGATCTCGCCACCGACCTGCACGTCCAGGTAGCCGCCGTAGGCGATCGGCTCGTCGTACTGCGAGGTCTGGAAGTTCTTGGGCATGTCCGGGTAGAAGTAGTTCTTCCGGGCGAACCGGCACCAGGACGCGATCTGGCAGTTCAACGCCAGGCCGATCTTGACGGCGTACTCCACCGCGGTGGCGTTGACCACCGGCATCGCCCCGGGCAGGGCCAGGCACACCGGGCAGACCTGGGTGTTGGGCTCGGCGCCGAACGTGGTGGGGCAGCCGCAGAACATCTTGGTCGCGGTACCCAGCTCGACGTGCACCTCCAGGCCGAGCACCGGGTCGTAGGCGGCGATGGCCTCGGCGAAGTCGACCAGCTCGTCGCCCATCGTCACGGGGGACGCGGTGCTCACCGTCCGCTCACCTCCAGGTCCGGGATGCGGTCCAGCAGCGGCCCGCCGTTGCTCGCGGTCCACGACTGCTCGAACGCCGCGGCGACCCGGTACATCACCGACTCGCCCAGCGCCGGGGCCATGATCTGCAGCCCCACCGGCAGCCCGCTGTCACAGGCCAATCCGCTGGGCACGCTCATCGCCGGGATGCCGGCCAGCGAGCCGGGGATGGTGGCCAGGTCGTTCAGGTACATCGCCATCGGGTCATCGACCTTCTCGCCCAGCCGGAAGGCGGTCAGCGGGGAAGCCGGGGAGATCAGTACGTCCGCCCGGCCGAACGCCGCGTCGAAGTCCCGCTTGATCAGGGTGCGGACCTTCTGCGCCGAGCCGTAGTAGGCGTCGTAGTAGCCCGCCGACAGCGCGTAGGTGCCCAGCATGATGCGGCGCTTGACCTCGGCACCGAATCCGGCACCCCGGGTCGCCGTCATCACCTGTTCGGCGGACGCGACGCCGTCGTCCCCCACCCGCAGCCCGTACCGCATGGCGTCGAACCGGGCCAGGTTCGAGGAGCACTCGCTGGGCAGGATGAGGTAGTACGCGGCCAGACCGTAGGTGAAGTGCGGGCAGGACACCTCGACGATGTCCGCCCCGGCGGCCTGCAACAGCTCCACCGCCCGGTGGAACGACTCCAGCACGCCGGGCTGATAGCCCTCGCCACCCAGTTCGGTGACGATGCCGACCCGCAGACCCGCGATCCCGTCGGCCTGCCCGCGCCGGACCGCCGCCACCACGTCCGGCACCGGCTCGTCGATCGAGGTGGAGTCCATCGGGTCGTGGCCCGCGATGACCTGGTGCAGCAGCGCGGCGTCCAGCACCGTTCGGGCGCACGGTCCGGCCTGGTCCAGCGAGGACGCCAGGGCGATCAGCCCGTACCGGGACACGCCGCCGTAGGTGGGTTTGGCGCCAACGGTGCCGGTGACGGCCGCCGGTTGCCGGATCGACCCGCCGGTGTCGGTGCCGATGGCGATCGGCGCCTCGAAGGCGGCCAGCGCCGCCGCCGACCCACCGCCGGATCCTCCCGGTATCCGGTCCAGGTCCCAGGGATTGCGGGTCGGCCCGTACGCCGAGTTCTCGGTGGACGAGCCCATCGCGAACTCGTCCAGATTGGTCTTGCCCAGGATGACGACGCCGGCCTCGCGCAGCCGGCGGGTGACGGTGGCGTCGTACGGCGAGATCCAGCCCTGAAGGATCTTCGAGCCGGCCGTGGTGGGCACACCGGCCTGCACCACGATGTCCTTCAACGCCAGCGGGACACCGGCCAGGGCCGAGGCGGGCGGGTCGCCGGCGGCGCGGGAGCGGTCCACCGCGGCGGCCTGCTCCAGTGCCCCGTCCCGGTCCACGTGCAGGAAGGCATGCACCGCCGGATCGACGTCGGCGATCCGGTCCAGGTGGGCGCGGGTCACCTCCGCGGACGTGACGTCGCCGACGGCGATCGCCGCGGCCAACTCCGCCGCGGTACGACGGGTCAGGTCGTCGTTCACCGGCCATCGCCCCCGGCCACCAGGCGTGACCGCGTCGCGTGATGCCCAGCCCGCGTGGGTGCGAGCGCCCCGCAGGACGCCAGCGGTGCCGAGGCGAGCGCGCTCACTGCTCCTCCCCCAGGATCTGCGGAACCCGGAACCGGCCGTCCTCGGCGGCCGGCGCCATGGCCAGTGCCTGCTCGCGGGTCAGTCCCGGGCGCGGCACGTCCTGGCGGAACACGTTCACCAGCGGCACCGCGTGGCTGGTGGGCTCGATGTCGTCCGCCGCCACCTCGGACACCGCCGCCACCGAGGTCAGGATGACGTCCAGCTGCTGCGCGTACCGGTCCAACTCCTGATCGGTGACGGCCAGCCTGGCCAGTTGCGCCAGATGCGCCACGTCGGCCCGGCTGAGGGTCGGCCGGGCGTCACCCGGTCCATCCGTGCGCTGTGTGTCGGACACCGTTCTCCCTGCTGTGGTCGGCGGACCGGTCCGGCGCCTGCGGTACCGGCTGGATCCCCGGCAATCCTAGGTGCGCTGGTCGCCGCGATGCCGTCGCGGTCCGGCCGCCAGGCGCCGGCCGCCGGTGCACCGCGGATCTCGCCGGGACCACCAGCGGGCCACAATGGGCCTGCCGGCCCAGTCGGCAGGCCCGATCGGAGGAGTGGCATGGCCTACCTGTTGCGCGTGGAACTCCCGGACGTTCCCGGTGCGCTGGGAGCGGTCGCCACCGCGCTGGGCCGGGTGGGCGCCGACATCCTGGCGATGGACATCGTCGAACGGTCGACCGGTCGCGCCGTCGACGACATCGTCGTCGACCTGCCGGCCGGGCGGCCGCCGGACCTGCTGATCACCGCCGCCGAATCGGTCGCCGGGGTGCGTGTCGATTCCGTCCGACCCGATCCCGGGATCGCTGCCG
>DASSTH010000024.1:0-3382 GCA_035708025.1 Nakamurella sp.
CCGTGACGGACAACTTCGCCAGGGAGTGGGACCCGGCGCGGGGCGTGCTGTCGTTCGCCCGCGCGGACAGCCTGGTTGCTGCGGTACCGGGAGTGAGCGCCGCAATGCCACGGGGCGAACTGCTGCGAAACTTCTTGAACCGCTATCCCGGCCTGTTCGGGCCGGACGACATCATGGACACGTTGCGTCCGCAATCCGAGCGCACCGACGCCGTCGGCTTCACCCACCAGGTCTTCCAGCAGGTGGCGCCACCTCCGCAACTACCCACCACGGGCGAGCCGACCGGTACCGAACCCGCACCGACCCGTCGCGGTCGCTCCGCCGCCCGGACGCAAGCCGCCAACACGGAGGGCGGCCAGGCCGAGAAGGTGATCCGGCGCGGCATCGAGGTGTACGGCGCCAAGCTCGCCGCGCACTTCGGACCGGGCGGCGAACTCGTCGAGGTGCAGTCCTCCTGCCAGCGGGATCTACGCGCGGACAACCGGATCGCCGTCACCGTCGACGAGATCCGCAAGGGCGCGCTGGCGACCATCGGCGACCGACCCGGTTTCCGGGACCTGCAGGCGCTGGCGAAGCGCCGCAAGCAGACGCTGTTCCCGCTGGCGGCCGAGCCGCGCGTGGTGCTGTACCCCTGGCGGGACCGGCTGGTCTACGCCTACGCCACCCACGGCTACCACCAGGCGCCTGAGGGATATCACCTGGGCATGGCCGGCTCGACAACCGAGCACGACAAGCAAGCGCCCATCGTCTTCGGGCAGATGTTCTTCGACGCCGAGACCGGTGAGCTGTTCCTGTTCGCTCCCACCCGCAAGGGGGCCGAAACCGCGGACACCGGAAGCGGCCTCGGCAGCCTTCCGCTGGGCGGGCCGTTCGGCTCCCGCACGCTGCAGGTCGTCCGGGTGGACAACGGCAGCACCTACCGGCTGCGCAACACCACCAAGGGCCGGCCGATCGTCACCTTCGACGCCAATGCCAACTCCAGCTGGGTGTACCCGGAGATCCCGTCGCTGATCGATGACGGAACCATCCCGGTGTCCGAGGACACCGACGGGGACAAGACCTGGAACCGGGTGGCGGCCAGCACTTCCGACGCCGACCGCACCTCGTCGCAGCAGCCGGAGGTAGACGAACACGCCACCGCTGCCGAGCTGTACGACTTCTACGCCGCCCTCGGCGGCCGGATCGGCTGGGACGACGACCAGTACTCCGCCCCATTGGTACCGGACCAGGCCATCAACGTGGTGGCCCACACCTACGACGACGGTGCCGGGACGTCCCGCTCGGTCAATGCGTTCTTCGACCAGGAACTGGTGGACGGCCACTGGGTCAGCCACCTGGCGTTCTTCGACGGCGACCCCACCGGCGCTACCGGCCAGACCGACGACCCGAGCCATCCGGTATGGAAGTTCGACTACCTGGCCGGATCGAAAGCCATTGTGGGGCACGAATACCAGCACGCCGTCACCGACTTCTCCTTCGTGGACGGCGCCGGCAATCCCGGGCTGACGTACTCGGACTGGCTGGCCGCCGTGCACGAGGGAACATCCGACGTGTTCGGCGGCCTGTTCTCCCGCCAGTGGTGGATGGGCACCGACATCTCGCCCACCGGACGGATCTTCCGCAACCTGGCGTTCCCGCGGGACACCGCCGCAGCGGACCCGGCGAAGTTCGACCACTGGGACGACCGGAACAACAAGACCGGTTCCGGCGCCAGGTATTTCCGCGGCGACATCCTCGCGCACGCCGCCTATCTGATGGCCCAGGGGGGGATCCACCAGCGTGCCTCCCGGACCCCGGCGCTCATCCCGGTCAAGGGCCTGGGCGACGAGACGCTCTCCGGCCTGAGCGTGTACAAGGCCGCCCGCATCATCTACCGCGCCTACACCCACTACCTGTCCAACATCGGCGCCGCCACCGGACTGCCCGCCAACGACGAGAGCGTGTTCCGCACCATCCGCAACGGGTGCGTCAGCGCGGCGATCGACCTGTACGGCGCGGGCTCGGTCGAGCACCGCACGACCGTGCTGGCCTGGTACGCGGTCGGTCTGCAGCCGGTCGGCACCCCGTACGGCGCCGATGTCACCTTCGTCACCTGGGGCGCCGACTGGTGGATGTCGCGCCCGTACGTCGGGCTGTCCAGCCCGGACTGGTCGTCCCGGGACCTGTTCCTCAACAACGGCGGCAGCTCGGAGTGGAACGCCCTGATCAACGTGATGGACGGCGGCACACCCACCCAGTACGAGAACACCGTGTACTGCCGGGTGCGCAACGTCGGCACCGGCACCGCCCGCAACGTGCAGGTCAGCTTCGAGTACACCAAGATCACCGCCGGCGGGGCCACCTGGCTGCCGATGACCGACAAGGACGGCAACATCCAGACCCTCAGCGTGGGCGACCTGACCCCCGGTGCGATGAACTTCCCGGACTCGGCCCAGGACTCCCCGCCAGCCTCCGCATCGGTCAAGTGGTGGATACCGCCGCTGGAGACCGGCGAGACCGTCGACCACTTCTGCATCCGCGCGACGGTGTTCTCCATCGACGACGTCAACCCCACCAACAACTCCGTACAGTCCAACATTGCCTATGCCCCGTACACCCCGGGGTCGGGTCTGCGGCTGGGATTCCTGGTGGCGAACGACTCCCGGGAACTGCTGCCCGCCGACATCCGCGTCACCCACTCACTGCCCGAGGGCTGGCGCGCGGAGCTGATCGAGCAGCTGCGCGGCACGGTGCTGCGCCCGGGCGAGAACCGCCGCGTGCACCTGCAACTGCACGCCGCCGAGGGCGGCACCGTGCTGCGCGAGCCGTTCGACGGCCGGGTGCTGGGCACCGCCGGGGACGGGCTGGGCGCCGTCGACGGCGTGCTCACCGACGGTGCGCTGTCCGGCGGCGGATTCACCGCCCGGGTCGCCCTGCTGGCCGCCGACGGCGCCCACCTGACCGGCAGCTTCCGCGGCTCGCTGGACGTGCACAGCTGGCGGATCGATGGCACGGTGACGGGGTCCGTGCAGCGCTCCACCGGCACGCCGGGATCGCCGGAGAAGATCGCGCTCAGCGGTTGCCTGCGCCCCGACCGCTGGGTGCACATCGCGCAATACCGGGACGGCCGCGCGATCGGCGGGTTGTCGGTGCAGGTCCAGGTGCCGGTGCCGGCTGGCTCGTGCTTCCGGGAACTGCCGCCCACCGATACCGCGGTGACGGCCAAGCCGGGCAAGGACCGCGGCGTGCTGGTGGATGCCGGGCAACTGCTGGATGCGCTGTCGCTGCACGGACGGGCGGTGTGCGCGGTCGACCTGCGCAGCGTGCTGGTGGAGATCCGCTTCCGGCGCCAGGACGACTGCAGCTGAGCGCGCCAGGCCCCGCCGACGCCCGAGTCGTGTGC
>DASSTH010000025.1:0-3141 GCA_035708025.1 Nakamurella sp.
GGTGGTGGGCGGCCGGTCCAGCGGGGCCCGGGTGGCCTGCCGGACCGCTGCCGCGTGCGGCGCCGATGCCGTTCTGGCGCTGGCGTTTCCGGTCCATCCGCCGGGCAAGCCGGACAAGTCGCGGCTGGACGAGTTGGACCATGTCACCGTCCCGGTGCTGGTGGTCCAGGGCGACCGCGACCCGTTCGGCATGCCGCCGGGCCGGCGGGGGCGCCGGGTGGTCGTGGTTGCGGGCGACCACTCGCTGGGGCGCGATTCCGCTGCGGTGGCCGCGGCGGTGAGCTCCTTCCTGGCGGCGCGGGTGAAGTTCGAACCGGCGAATCGTGCGGGCGCGGTTCGAAGCACCTGACCATGCCCGACGGTCCGACCGGCCGGTGGCGCCGGAGGAGCGGGCGGCGACCCTTCGGTGGCGCTGCGGGGTCACCGGCGACAGGATGAGTGCACCACGTCACACTCCCGGGGAGCAGCCATGACAGCCAGCACCGCACCAGCGCTGCCCAGCTACACCAGCGCGATCTCCGACAAGCCGCTGCTGGGGGACACCATCGGCGACAACCTGGCCCGCACCGTGGCGGCCTTCCCCGACCGCACCGTGCTGGTCGACGTCGCCGCCGGGAAGCGGTACAGCTACGCCGAATTCGCCGCCGAGACGGACGCGCTGGCGCTGGCGCTGCTGGCGGACGGCGTGCAGATCGGCGACCGGGTCGGCATCTGGGCGCCCAACTGCGCGGAGTGGATGATCACCCAGTACGCCACCGCCAAGATCGGCGCGATCCTGGTGACGATCAACCCGGCCTACCGCACGCACGAGTTGGAGTTCGTGCTGCAGCAGGCCGGCATCTCGGTGCTCGTCACCGCCCGGCAGTTCAAGACCAGCGACTACGCCGCGATGGTCGCCGAGGTCGCCCCGCGGTGCTCCGCCCTGCGCCGGGTGGTGCACATCGGTGACGAGTTCGACGCCCTGGTGGACGCCGGCCGCGCCGCCGACCCGGCACCGTTGCGCGGCCTGCCGCTGCACGCCGATCAGCCGATCAACATCCAGTACACCTCGGGCACCACCGGGTTCCCCAAGGGCGCCACCCTGAGCCACCACAACATCCTGAACAACGGCTACTTCGTGGGAGAGGCGTGCGGCTACACCGAGCAGGACATCATCGCCACCCCGGTGCCGCTGTACCACTGCTTCGGCATGGTGATGGCCAACCTGGCGGCCACCTCGCACGGCGCCTGCGTGGTGTACCCGTCACCGGGCTTCGACCCGGCCGCCACCCTGCGGGCCGTGCAGGACGAAAGATGCACCTCGCTGTACGGCGTGCCCACCATGTTCATCGCCGAACTCGGCCTGGACGACTTCGCCGACTACGACGTCTCCAGCCTGCGCACCGGCATCATGGCGGGCTCGCCCTGTCCGGTGGAGGTGATGAAGCAGGTGATCGACCGGATGGGGATGACGGGGGTGACGATCGCCTACGGGATGACCGAGACCTCACCGGTGTCCACCCAGACCGCACCGGACGACGACCTGGACCGGCGCACCTCCACCGTCGGACGGACCCAGCCGCACCTGGAGTCCAAGGTGATCGACCCGGCCACCGGGCTGACCGTCCCGCGCGGCACCCCCGGCGAGCTGTGCACCCGGGGGTACGCGGTGATGCTGGGCTACTGGGAACAGCCGGACAAGACCGCCGAGGTGATCGACGCGGCTCGCTGGATGCACACCGGCGACCTGGCGATCATGGACGAGGCGGGGTACCTGAACATCACCGGCCGGATCAAGGACATGGTGATCCGGGGTGGCGAGAACATCTACCCGCGGGAGGTGGAGGAGTTCCTCTACACCCACCCGGACATCGTGGACGCCCAGGTGATCGGGGTGCCGGACGAGCGCTTCGGCGAGGAGCTGATGGCGTGGCTGCGGATCAAGCCCGGCGCGACCGCTCCGACCGCGCAGGACATCGCGGCCTTCGCGGACGGCAAGCTGGCCCGGTACAAGATCCCGAAGTACGTGCACGTGGTGGAGGAGTTCCCGATGACGGTGACGGGAAAGGTGCGCAAGGCACAGATGCGCGAGGAGGCGATCGAAATCCTCGGCCTGCAGGAGGTGGCCACGATCCGGCACGCGTAAGCCCTTGCGTCCTACAGAGTGCGCGCAGTTACGCGCACTCTGCGGGACGCAGCGGCAACCCGCGGCGCTGTGATGCGCGTGCCACCAGCAGCGCGAGCCCGTACCCGGCGGCCGCGCCGATGACGTTGGCCAGCACGTCCAGCCAGCTGGCCTCCCGCTGCGGCAGGGCGAGCCGCTGCACCAGCTCGATCACCCCGGATGCCGCGGCGAGCAACGGCAGCACCCGCCAGCGACGCTCCCGCAGGCTCAGCGCGCCGAACAGGCCCAGTGGCGCGAACAGCAGCACGTTGGCGCAGAACTCCACCAGGCCGAAGGTGATCCAGCCGGGCATCCAGGTGCGGTGCACCTGATCCAGCCACATCCGGAGCCACTGTTGACCGGAGGCGTCCGGCGGGCCCGGGGTGAACACGATCAGCGCGATGACCACCACCGTGACGGCCGCGAGCACGCGGGCGGTGACGATCAACCACGGCGCGCCGGCCTGCCCCGGGGAGCGGATCACCCGCCGATGCTACGGCCGGGTCGATACCCGCCGGTGCCGATCGGCGAAGCCGCGGGAGCCACCGGACGAAGCCGCGGGAGCCACCGGACGACGCCCGACCAGCGCCGGACCCGGCCTCCGACGCGATCGGCGTGACGCACAGTGAGACCCGGTGACAGGGCGTCGGCAGAACGCCGAGCGTGACCGCGCTCACCCTCCGCATAACCTTTCGGTCACCGTAGGGACTCAGCTGACTCCGGGCCCGCGGTTGGCGGGCTTCCCGGCCGTACCCTCGCCTGGTGAGTTTCACCGTCGGCTTCGACCTCGACATGACCCTGATCGATCCTCGTCCGGGCATGGTCGAGCTGTTCGGTGTCCTGGCATCCGAGACACAGATCCCGCTGGACGGGAGCGCCTTCGTCACCCGGCTCGGCCCGCCCTTGACCGAGGAGTTCGCCAGGTACGGCGTGTTCGGCGAGGCCGCCGACGCCCTGGTGGCCCGCTACCGGGAGCTGTACGCCGAGATCGTGATCCC
>DASSTH010000026.1:0-2326 GCA_035708025.1 Nakamurella sp.
TCCGCTCGCCGGGCCTGCCGCTCCGCGGCGACGGCCCTGCCTCGCTCCGGCGTCGCTCACCGTCGGCTCCGCATGACGTGCACGGCCGTGGCCATCTGCACACCGATGTTGCCGGCGTCCCAGCTGAGCACCGGGATCCCCATGCCGCGCAACCGGTCCAACCGCAGCTCGCGCTCCACGGTCAACACCCGCAGGTGGTCGGCGTCGCGCAGGGTGGCCGCGCGCAGCATGCCGGTCAGCGGCAGGGTGTCCACCACGATCACCCGATGCCCGCGGGTCTGGCAGTCCAGCACGGCGTCGGCGGACGCCTGGTTGATCATCGGCGAGCAGAACACCACGATCTGCCCGGGGCGCAGGCCCCACCAGGGCACCCCGATCAGCCGGTACCGGCGGTTCTCCAGCAGCGCCAGCTGGTGCCGGATCCGTTGCAGCTGCCGGTTCCCGGCGCCCGGCCGGAGGATCCGGCGGGGCATGCTGGCGGTCACCAGCCCGACCCGGTCGCCCTGGCCGAGGTGGGCCGCGGCGATGGCCGCCGCCGCCGCGACCGCCAGGTCGAGGCTGGACGAGCGCAGCCGGCGCTCCTCCTCCCGGCGCCAGGCCGGACCCGGGTCGCCGCGCCGCTCGGCGATCCGGTCGGCGAACGCGCGCAGGGCGGTGCGGATCGACTCGGCCAGCATCGCGATCCGCCCACCCGGCGGTTGCCGGCGCCGCGGCTCCAGCACCGCGGACAGGTCCAGGCAGATCATCATCTCGGCGTCGGCATCGGACAGCGTGCGCCGGGTGTAGAGCCGCTGGTGCCGGGCGTAGGCGCGCCAGTGGATCGAACGCAGGCGGTCGCCCGGGGCGAACTCCCGCAGGTCGACCAGATCACTGCCCTGGCCGGGGCGCCGGCTGACGTGCGCGCCGGCCCAACCGCCGCTGATCGGCGGCAGCACCAGCGGCGCGATGCCCATCACCTCGGGCAGCACCAGTTCGGTGCGGACCGGTCCGCGCCGCACCGGTCCGGCCAGGTACAGTCCGTCCGGGCCGGCGGCCAGCAGGTCGGGTCGGGCCACCCCGGTGGGTCCCCACTGCTTGGTGCGGAACCGCGACCGGACGTCACGGGTGCGGGGCCCGCCGGGCACCGTCACCATCCGGCCGACCGGCCCGCTGTCCAGTCCGGGCTGGGCGATCGAGGCGAACTCCACGCCGTCCATGCCGGACACTTCGGTGACGACGTCCGCGGAGTTGCTGCCGAACGACTGCTCATCGACGTGCACCTCGGCGGTCGGCACCCGGCTGCCCAGCAACGGGCGGATCGCGAAGGCGGACAGCAACCTGCCTAGCAGCAGCGGAGCCGCCAGCGCCACCACATCCGGCCGCCCGGTGGCCAGGCCCACGCCCGCAGCCAGCACTCCTACGGCCAGTGCCCGGTACCAGGCCGGCGTGCGCCGCCAGCTACCCGGCGGCAGCGACCGGAGTTTCACGGTGCCGTTGTCGCCGGACCGTCCGGCCCGCCCGCCGGGCCTGCCGAGCCGGCCGGAGCGGCGCCGGGATGTCCGGCGCGGTGATCGGCCCGGTCGGCCGGCGGGGCGGGCACCGAAGCGAGCAACCCGGTGACGATGTCGTCGGCCGACACCGCGTCGGCGTAGGCCTGCAATTTCAGCACCAGCCGATGGCCCCAGGCCGGCACGGCCACCGCCTTGACATCCTCCGGCAGCACGAATCCGCGGCCGTCCAGCACCGCCCAGGTGCGGGCCAGCAGCAGCAGTGCCTGGGTGCCGCGCGGCGAGATGCCCACGTCCACCGACCCGTGGCTGCGGCTGGCCCTGGCCAGGTCGACGCAGTAGCCCATCACGTCCTCGTCCACCCGGACCTGCTCCACCGACCGTTGCAACGCGATCAGGCCGGCCGGGTCGGTGACCGGGGCGACCGGCGGATCGCCGGCCGCTCGCTGGATCCGGCGGCGCAGCATCTCCTGCTCGGCATCGCCGGACGGGTAGCCCAGCCGTATCCGCACCAGGAACCGGTCCAGTTGCGCCTCGGGCAGCGGATAGGTGCCCTCGTACTCGATCTGGTTGGCGGTGGCGATCACGTGGAACGGCGCCGGTAGCCGGTGGGTGCGGCCCTCGACGCTGACCTGGCCCTCCTGCATGGCCTCCAGCAGCGCCGACTGCGTCTTCGGAGGGGTGCGGTTCAGCTCGTCGGCCAGCAGCAGCCCGCAGAACACCGGCCCGGCCTGGAACCGGAAATCCCCGCTGCCCGGGTGGTACAGGTATGAGCCGGTGATGTCCGCCGGCAGCAGGTCCGGGGTGAACTGCAGCCGCCGGAACTCCAGGCCGAGGGC
>DASSTH010000027.1:0-5569 GCA_035708025.1 Nakamurella sp.
CTATACCGCGCTGGCCACGATCTGGATCGCGTCGGGCGTACGGAAGATCTTCCGGCCGCGCGAGGCCGCCGCCTGACGGTCAGCGCGACAGCCGGCTCGGCCACCACATGCGGCGGCCGAGGTCCAGCGAGAGCGCGGGCACCAGCAGCGAGCGGACCACCAGGGCGTCCAGCAGGACGCCGAACGCCACCAGGAAGGCGAGCTGGAGCAGGAACAGCAGCGGCAGCACGGCGAGCGCGGCGAACGTGGCCGCCAGCACCACCCCGGCCGAGGTGATGACGCCGCCGGTGAGCGTGAGGGCGCGGAGCGTGCCCTCACGCGGGCCGTGCCCGATCGTCTCCTCGCGGGCCCTGGTCATCAGGAAGATGTTGTAGTCGATGCCCAGCGCCACCAGGAACACGAACGCGAACAGTGGCACCGCAGGATCAGCGCCCGGGAAGTGCAGCAGGTTGTTGAACACCACTGCGGACACACCCAGCGTCGCCAGGAACGACAGCACGACCGTGGCCACCAGGACCAGCGGCGCCAGCAAGGCCCGCAGCAGTACGGCCAGCACCAGGAACACCACCGCCAGGACGATCGGGATGATCACCTTCAGATCCCGCTCGGACGTGGCGTTGGTGTCCAGTTGGATCGCACTCTGCCCACCGACCAGCGCATTCGCCCCCGGCACTGCGTGCACCGCGTCGCGGATGCGCTGCACGGTGTCCAGTGCCTGTTCCGAGCCGGTGGGGTCGGTCAGCACGGCCGCGATCTGCGCCCGGCCGCCGACCGTCAGCGGTGCTCCGCCCGCCCCCGGGATCACCGTCACCGACGCCACCCCGTCCACACCGGCCGCGTCGGCCACCTGTTGGGCCTGGTCGGCATTGGCGACGATGAGTGTCGGGGAGCCGGTGCCGCCGGGGAAGTGCTCTTCCAGCACGTGTTCGCCGCGGACCGACTCGACATCCGACAGGAACAGCGCCGACTGGGCGGTGCCACTGGCCTTGAGTTGGGGCACCAGGGCGACACATCCCGCCAGCACCAGCGCGGTGCCGATCCACACCCAGCGCGGTCGGGAGTCGACCCCTCGGGAGATGCGGCCCCACAGGCCGCTGGTCTCCGGATGCTCGCTGCCGCGGTGCGGCGTCACCGGCCAGAACGCGACGCGGCCGGACAGCGCCAGCGCCGCCGGTAGGAACGTCATGGACGCCAGCCAGGCGGACGCGATACCGATCGCCGCCACCGGGCCCAATCCGCGGTTGGAGCGCAGGTCGGAGAACAGCAGGCACAGCACGCCGAGGATCACGGTGCAGGCTGATGCGGTGATCGGTGGGAAGGTTGCCCGCCATGCGGTCCGCATGGCCACGATCCGGTCGTCGTGCTCGCGCAACTGTTGGCGGTACCGCGACACCAGCAATAGCGCGTAGTCGGTCGCGGCACCGAACACCAGGATGAACAGAATGCCCTGGCTCTGGCCGTTGAGCTGCACGATCCCGGCATCGGCCAAGTGATAAACCACCAGCGCCGCCAGGCTCAACGCGACCACCGCCGACCCCAGCACGATGAGCACCCGCAGCGGTCCGCGGTAGACCAGCAGCAGGATCAGTGCCACCACGCCGCCGGCCACCAACAGCAACAGGCCGTCGATACCGGAAAACGCCTCCATCAGGTCCGCGATCTGACCGGCCGGCCCGGTGACCAGCACGGTCAATCCGGCGGGCGCGCCCTCCAGGTGCCGGCGCAGCTCCTGGACCTGCTCACCGGCATCGGTGGTGGCCGACACCGGGACCACCAGCTGCGCGGCCTTGCCGTCCTGCGACACCGTCACCGATTGGCCCTGATCCGGGCCGCCCTGGTCGCCGGATCCACCCGGTTGCTGGGGGTTGCCCTGCCCGCCCGGTTGCTGGGAGCCGCCCGGCTGCTGGGAGCCGCCCTGTCCGCCAGCCGCTGCCACCTCGGCCACCGCCTGGCCGAGGAACGCCTGGTCCGCATCAGTGATGCCGGAGTCCCGCACCGCCACCACCACCGCGGGCAGGGTGGCCGGGGTGCCCGGCGCCCGGAAGGAGGCCAACTCGTCCTGCACCCGGGCGGACTCCGAGGTGCTGGGCAGGTAGTCGGCCGAATCGTTGCTGGCGACGTCGCTCAGCTGGCCGATCGCCGGGCCGCCGAACGCCCCCACCACCAGCCAGCCGACCACGATCAGCACCGCCACCACGATCGGAAGATGCCGTCGGCGGCGCCGTTCATCGGCTGCTGTCATGGCCGTCCTTTCGACCTCATGGCGCCCGATGCGACACGCGCGCCTTCACCGTCCCATGCTTGTGCCCGCAACGGGTGTGGATCACGCCACCCTGCGGGTGAAATTCCGGTCACGTACGACCGGTGCGCGAAGGGCCCGGCGCGGCCGGAGTATGGGCGGCCCGGCGCCCGAGGGGCCTCAGCCGCCCCGTGCCCGACGGTCCTCATGCGCCCCGTGCCCGGCTGCACCCAGGAGTCCCCGTGCCCGGCGGCGCTCGGGACGCCCCGTTCCCAGCTGTGCTCGGGCATCCGCGCCCGCGCGCTGTGACCCTCAGGCGCCTCGCGCCCGGCGGATCACCGCCGCGTTCTCCTCGGGACTGAGATCGAAGACCGTGTCCGCGCCGTCGATCGGCACCACCGAGACAGTGACGGTGTCCCGGTACACCGCCACCAGATTCAGCGCCGCCGACCTCGTGGTGTGCTCGCGGCCGGCCGGAGCCAGCGGATCGGTGCGGATGGCCACCGACCCGGCGACCGCGACCGGGACGCCGCCGAGCATCCCGGACTGCGCCAGATGGTGGTGACCGGCCAGCACCAGGCGCACATCGCTGCCGGAGATCGCCCTGGCCAGGGCCGCCCGGGAGTCCCGGTGCAGGGCGAAGTACGCCAGCAGCGGCGACGGCGGCGGGATCGGCGCATGGTGCAGCACCACGATGCTGCCGTGCTCGGCGCGGCCGGACAGCGCGTCGGTGAGCTCATCCAGGTGGTCGGCGCGCAGCATGCCGTGGCCGGCGCCGGGCACCGTGGAGTCGAGCACCAGCACCCGCAGCCCGGACAGGTCGTGCACCTGCAGCACCGGTTCGGTGACGTCCGGCAGGTCGAGCACGTGCTCGTGGAACGCCGTTCGCACGTCGTGGTTCCCGGTGGCCCAAATCACCGGTAGGTCAAGGGATTCCAGCTTTGCCCGCAGCCGTCGATAGGCGTCCGGGTCGCCGGTGTCGGTCAGATCGCCGGAGGCGACGATCGCGTCGATCCACGCACCGCCCGTCACCGCCTCGCGCAGCACACCGACCGCGCGGTCCAACGCCGCGTCGGCGTCGATCACACCGTTGTAGGACACGCCGGGTGGGGTCAGGTGGGTGTCCGACAGGTGCACCAGCACGTGCGTGGGTTGTTCCGGGGGCAGCCCGTCCGGCGTGCGGGGAACACCGGACGGCCAGCCGGACGTGGGGGAGATGGTCACGAATCGGGATGCTAGCCGGATGCCGCCGCGGGCGCGGGGCGGTCCCCGACGGGACGAGCGGCGCCGGGGCGTGGCCCGAGCCGCTGATCGCCGCCCGGCTCGCGGACCGGGCGCGGCTGCCGCATCATGGATCGCGCAGATCGTTCCGCAGAACGGCCCGAGCGAGGGACAGCGCCATGACGGATCGCATTGCCCTGGTGACCGGAGCATCCTCGGGCATCGGAGACCAGACCGCGCGGGCCCTGCAGGCCGCCGGCTTCACCGTCTACGGGGCCGCCCGCCGGGTGGAGCGGATGCAGCCGCTGGCCGAGATCGGGATCCGGACGATGGCGATGGACGTCACCGACGAGGCGTCCCTGCGCTCCGGCGTCGACCGGATCATCCAGGACGCCGGACGGATCGACGTGCTGGTGAACAACGCCGGGTACGGCTCCTACGGCGCCATCGAGGACGTGCCGATCGCCGAGGCCCGCGCCCAGTTCGAGGTCAACCTGTTCGGCGCCGCGGAACTGATCCGGCAGGTGTTGCCGCACATGCGGTCGCAGCGCTCCGGCACCGTGATCAACATCAGCTCGATGGGCGGCCGGATCACCACTCCGCTGGGCGGCTGGTATCACGCCACCAAGTTCGCCCTGGAGGCGCTGTCGGACTGCCTGCGGATGGAGGTCGCCCCGTTCGGCATCCGGGTGGTGATCATCGAGCCGGGATCCATCGAGACCGAGTGGGGCGGCATCGCCGCGGACAAACTGCTGGCCGCCTCCGGCTCCGGGCCGTACCAGGCACAGGCGCGTGCCATGGCCGGGTCGCTGCGCGCGGATGCTGGCGACCGCCGCAAGTCGCAGCCCTCCGTGGTGGCCGACGCCGTGGTGGCGGCGGCCACCGCGCGCCGCCCTCGCACCCGCTATCCGGTGGGCGCCAACGCCCGGCTGGCCATCGGCTTGCGCGCCGTATTGCCGGACCGCGCGTATGACGCCGCGATCAGCCGCTTGACCACCGGCCGCGGGCGCTGATCCGCCAGTCCCGCTGGTCCGCGGCGCTGGGTACCGTCGGTACCGGTGACGCCCCGCTGCTGCCGGGGAATGCGCGATCCGCGGTCGAGGAGGGTAGATGGCGCCAGACCGCAACCGGTCGCGGGCCGCGGCCACCAGTGGCCGCTTGCGCGCCAGGATCCGCAACCGGTCGCGGGATGCCGCCACGAAGGATCGCTTGCGTGCCAGGATCGCCGGCGGCTCGGTGGTGGTGGCGGCCGGCGGGGCGCTGATCGGATCGTCGTTCCTGGGCTGGATCACCACGCCGATGACCGGCGGCGGGCGGGCGTCGATCTCCGGCTGGGGCACCATCTCCGGCGGCAATCCGCTGGTGGACGGCGCCAACTTCAACGCCCTGATGGCGGGGGTGGGCAGCTATCGGCCCGGCGCGCCTGCCCTGCTGATCGGGGCGGTGACGGTGATCCCGGGGCTCATCCTGGCCGTGACCGGCGCCGGCCGTCGGCCCAGCCGGGTGCTGGGCGCGGTGCTGGCGGTGTGCGGCCTCGCGGCGCTGGTGTGGGGCCTGTGGAAGGCGGTGGCGCCGGGGGACGCACTGGGCGTGCTGCCGGGCGGCCAGGGAAGTCCGGGAGCCGGGCCGATGCTCGCGGCGGCGGCCGGGGTGGCCATCCTGGTGGTGGCCGGGCTGCTGTTCGCCGGCCGGCTGGACCCGCTGGATCCGGCCGGTCCGGTGCGCCGCGCCGGGGTGCAGCCGGGCCGTCGCTGAACCGCCGGTGACGCGGCCGGTCAGCTCCGGTCGTACAGCTGCGACTTGTCGAAAGCGCCGCGCCGGCGGCCAATCCGGCGCCGGGAGGTGGCAGCCGCCGGGTCGCCTGCGGCCCGCTGCGCGGTGACATCCCCGTCACCGCCGGAGGCGTCGGCCCCGGTTCCCCCGTCACCTCCGGAGCGGTCCGCGGCGGAACCACCGTCACCGCCGGGCCGGTCCGCGGCGGAACTCCCGTCACCGTCGAAGGTGTCGGCCCCGGTTCGCCCGTCACCGCCGGAACGGTCCGCCCCGGTATCCGCGTCACTGCCATCCCCGTCGTCCGGCAAGTAGATCTCCTCCTCCGCCGGGTCGGTG
>DASSTH010000028.1:0-14960 GCA_035708025.1 Nakamurella sp.
CCTCGGTGGCCGGCCCGCCGGGTCCGGACATCTCCAACACCACCCCGTCCCCGCCGGCGGGGGCGGGGCGCACCGCGGTGACGGCGGTGTTCAATCGGACGTCGTATCGGGCGGCCGCGGCCGCGCTGAACGCCGTCGAGATGTCCGTGTCGTGGTTGCGCAGCAGGGCCGGACCCCGGGCGATCTGCGTCACCGCGGTGCCGAAGGAGGCGAAGATGTGCCCGAACTCCGCGGCCACGTAGCCGCCGCCGATGATCACCACGCGCGCCGGCAGGTCCTCGATCCGCATCACGGTGTCGGAGGTGTGATAACGCACCCCGGCCAGGCCGGGGATGTCCGGGACCACCGCACGCGAGCCCGCCGCGAGCACGAACCGGTCGGCGGTGATCTCCTCCGCACCGCCGTCGGGTCGAGCGATCCGCAGGCGCTTGTGACCGGTGAAGGCCGCGGTGCCGGAGAAGACGGTGATGTTGGGGCATTCGTCACCCTCGCGGTACGCCTGGCCGGCCGCCGCGATCGGATCGATGCGGCCGAAGATCCGGTCCCGCATGGCCTTCCAGTCCACCCGGTCCAGGGTCGCGTGCACGCCCAGCGCGCCGCCGCGGTGCACGGCGTCCGCGATGTCCGCCGGATAGACGAACATCTTGGTGGGGATGCAGCCGACGTTCAGGCAGGTGCCGCCGAAGGTCCCCTCCTCGACGATCGCGATGTCCCAGTCGTCGAATTCCGGCCCGGGAATGGAGTTTCCCGAGCCGGTGCCGATGATGACCAGGTCGAAATGCCGCATGGCCCCAGGCTATGTCCGTCACCCGGGCCGACCGCCCCGGGGGCGGACCGGGCCGATCCCCAGCAGCACCGGACGGACAACGATCCCGGCGGGCGGTGTGGACCGCCGGGCACGCCCGGGGTCAGTGCGCGAAGGTGCCGACGATGATCGCCCGGCCCAGGGTGTGCATGGCCAGGTTGAACGACACCGCCGCCGGGCTCGCGGAGGCGTCCACCCCGAGCGACGGCACGTCCAGCGCGTGCACCACGAAGTAGTACCGGTGCACCATGTCGCCCCGCGGCGGCGCGCTGCCGTCGTAGCGCGAGTTGCCGAAGTCGTTGCGCACGTGGAAGGCGCCGGCCGGCAGCGAATCGTCGCCGCGGCCGGCGTCGGTCGGCAGCGCCGTCACCGCCGCCGGGATGTCCACCGCCACCCAGTGCCAGAACCCGGACGGCGTCGGCGCATCCGGGTCGAAGCAGGTCACCGCGAACGACCGGGTGCCCTCCGGGACATCCGACCAGGCCAGCGCCGGTGAGCGGTTCTCACCACCCGGATCCCCCGGGCCGAAGGCGTGCGCCAGGGGCAGCGGCTGCCCGTCGGTGACGTCGTCACTGGTGACCACGAACGAGTCGACCGGCGGCAGCAGGTCGTACGGGTCCGGGGCGGTCGGCCGGTCCAGGTTCATGGGCTTCCCTTCGGTCGCATGGTGGTGCCTGCGGACCACCGGCATCCCGGTGTGGCCCGGCCGGAGGTCCCCCGGTCGCGACCGTACTACCCGGCCGGGGTGGCGATCAGGCGCAGGTGGTCGGCGAGCAGTTCCCCGTCGGCCGCGGCCACCCCGCGCCTGCTGAAGAACTCGGCGATCACCCGGCAGTCCCGCTGCAGGAACGCCATGCCCTGCGGATTGCCGATCAGGTCGACCACCTGCGGAAGGTCGATCAACACGCACCCGTCCGGGTCGACCAGCACGTTGTAGGCCGACAGGTCACCGTGCGTCATCCCGTCGCCGGCCAGCACCTCCAGCGTGGCCACCAGGTCGTGCCACAAATCGGTGAACTCCGCCGACGACGCGTCGTGCGCGGCCAGCCGGGGTGCCGCGGTGCCGTCCGGACTGCCGATGAACTGCATCATCAGCTCCGAGCCGATGATCTGCACCGGGTAGGGCACCCGGGCGCCGGAGGTCCACAATGCGCACAGCGCGCCGAACTCGGCCACCGCCCACTGGCTGGCCAGCAGGTCGCGACCGAACGCCGTGCGCTTGGCCATCGCCCTGGTCTCTCGGGACCGCCGGACCCGGCGGCCCTCCTGGTAGCCCGCGTCGCGGTGAAACAACCGGTGCTCGGCGCCCCGATAGGTCTTGACCGCGAGCAGGCAGGACGGGCCGTCCGGGACGGCCCGCTCCAGCAGCGTGACGTCGGCCTCCTTGCCGGACTTCAGCGGGCCCAGCCGGGTGTCCCGGGCGGACAGTGCGGTGACGAGCCATCCGGGGGCCGGCCCGGGGCCGTGGGTGGCCACGTCGTAGCTGGAGAACGGCGCGTCGACCACCCGGAGTTCGCCGCCGGCGTCCTCGTCGGCCCGGTCGAGGTCGACCTCGGCGCGGCCGGACCGGCCTTCGGCCACCACCCGGGGCGCGATGGCGTCCGGGTTGCGGGTGGACGGGTCGCCGTATCGCTCCTCGTCCCGGCGGCGGGCGCGGTCCCGCTGCCGGCGTGCCCGCCGTTCCGGAAGCGGGTCCAGGTAGCTGTCGTCGTACAGGTCTTCGTAGTCCTCGACATCGTCGTCGTAGTCCTGGTCACCGTCCGAGCCGGGGTACGGGTCATCGCCATCGGGCTCGAGTTCGTCGTCCAGGCCGGTCAGATATTCCAGGTCGGTCTCGTCGTGGTCGGCGGCGGCCTGGTGGTGCTGGTAGTGCTCATTGGAGAAGTAGCGCGGCACGGAAGTGCACTCCTTGGAAAGGGGAGCCCGCGGGTGCCGGGTCGGCGCAGGGTCTGGTGGCGCCGCTACGTCGAGTCAGGCGACGGGCTCGGGAACGGGGGACGGGGCTGTTCCGCACAGGACAGGCATCGACGGCTCCCTTCCTCGTCGCTTCCGGACGGCGCTGCCGCACCGGAGCAGCCGGCCCATTGCCGCGCTGCGCACCGCGAGCGTGACCGACGCGACCGGCCGTTGGCAAGTGCTTTTCACGCGCCGTCACGTGGCGCCGGTCGGGACCCGATCGACCGCTCTGAGGACGCCGCGGCGGCCCGGCTACGCTGCGGCCATGGCTGACAGTGCGTCGCTTCCCGGCTCGGCACCGTCGGACATCGAGGTCAGCGCGCCGAAGTCGACCGCCGCCGGCATCCCGGGCGTGCTGGAATCCGTGCGGTACGCCCGGCAGGAAACCGGCCCGCGCCGGGCGCTCGCGACGCTGCTGAAGGTCAACCACGCGGACGGCTTCGACTGCCCGAGTTGTGCCTGGCCCGACCCGGAGCCGGCCGAGCGGAAGGTCGCGGAGTTCTGCGAGAACGGCGCCAAGGCTGTCGCCTGGGAGGCCACCCGCAAGCGGGTCCGGCCGCAGTTCTTCGCCGAGCACTCGGTCGCGCAGTTGCGCCGACTCGACGACCACCACCTGGAGCACTTCGGCCGGCTGACCGACCCGATGTACCTGGCCCCGGGCGACACGCACTATCGCCCGATCTCCTGGGACGACGCGTTCCGGCTGGTGGCGGACCGGCTCCGCGCGCTGCCCGACCCCGACCGGGCGGTGTTCTACACCTCCGGGCGGTGCAGCAACGAGGCGGCGTTCGTCTACCAACTGCTGGCCCGCCGGTTCGGCACCAACAACCTGCCGGACTGCTCGAACATGTGCCACGAGTCCAGCGGCGCGGCCCTCTCCCAGACCATCGGGATCGGCAAGGGTGTCGTCACCCGCGCCGACATCGCCGATCACGCCGACCTGATCATGATCGCCGGGCAGAACCCCGGCACCAACCATCCCCGGATGCTCACCGCGCTGGAGCAGGCCAAGCGGCGCGGCGCGAGGATCATCGCCATCAACCCGCTGCCAGAGGCCGGGTTCGGGCGGTTCCGCAACCCGCAGACCCCGCGGGGCCTGGCCGGCCGCGGCACCGTGCTGGCGGACCGGCTGGTTCCGGTGCGCGTCAACGGCGACCTGGCACTGTTCAACGGGCTGAACAAGGTGCTCACCGAGCGGGAGGACGCGGCGCCTGGCACCGTGTTCGACCAGGACTTCCTGTCCAGCTACTGCGACGGGCTGGACGCCGTGGTGCGGGCCTGGCGGGAGCTGGATTGGCAGCTAATCGAGCGGCAGAGCGGCCTGACCCGCGCCCAGATCGAGCGGATCGCGGACGACGTGATGGCGGCGGGCAGCATCGTGGTCTGCTGGGCGATGGGACTGACCCAGCATCGCAACGCCGTGGCGACCATCCGGGAGATCAGCAACTTCCTGTTGCTGCGCGGCAACATCGGCCGGCCGGGCGCCGGTCCGTCACCGATCCGCGGGCACTCCAACGTGCAGGGCGACCGCACCATGGGCATCTGGGAGCAGATGCCGGACAGCTTCCTGGACAGGCTGCGCGACGAGTTCGGCTTCGACCCGCCCCGCCGGCACGGCTACGACACCGTGCAGTCGATCAGGGCGATGCGGGACGGCGCGGTGGACGTGTTCGTCGCCCTCGGTGGCAACTTCGCGGCGGCCACCCCGGACACGGCCGTCACCGAGGCCGCGATGGCCAACTGCGGACTCACCGTGCACGTGGCGACCAAGCTGAACCGCTCGCACCTGTGCCACGGCGCCGAGGCGCTGCTGCTGCCCTGCCTGGGGCGGACCGAGAAGGACGTGCAGGCGACGGGGGAGCAGTTCGTCACCGTGGAGGACTCGATGGCGATGGTGCACGCCTCCGCGGGACGGCTTGCCCCGGCCTCATCGAACCTGCGCAGCGAGGTCGCCATCGTCACCGGGCTGGCGCACGCCCTGTTCGGCGACGACCTGGGCTGGCGGGCCATGGGGCAGGACTACCGCATCATCCGCAAGCACATCGAGCACGTGGTGCCGGGCTTCCATGCCTACGAGCAGCGCGTCGCCACGCCCGGCGGGTTCCAGCTGCCGCGCGGTCCGCACGACTCCCGCACCTTCCCGACCGACAACGGCAAGGCACACCTGGTGGTGAACCCGCCGACCACGGTCGACGTGCCGGCCGGCCACCTGTTGTTGCAGACGGTGCGTTCGCACGACCAGTTCAACACCACCGTCTACGGGCTGAACGACCGGTACCGCGGCATCAAGGGCGGCCGCACGGTGGTGTTCGTGCACCCGGACGATCTCGCCGAGCGGGGGCTGGCCGACGGCGACCTGGTGGACGTGGTCAGCGTGCACGACGGCACCGAGCGCCGGGCGGCGAGCTTCCGCGCGGTGGCCTACCCGACCACCCGGGGGTGCGTGGCGGCGTACTTCCCGGAGGCGAACGTGCTGGTGCCGCTGGACTCGGTGGCCGAGGTGAGCAACACCCCGGCCTCGAAGTCCGTAGTGGTCCGGCTGGAACCCGCGGGCTGAGACGCTCCGCCCCTTGGCGTGGCGGGGCGCGAGTCCGGCCGGGCGATCCGTCGCACCCCCAGCCGGGCGATGCGCGCCCGCCTCCGGCGCGTCGCGGCCGGTCAGGTGACGATCTGCAGCGCGGCCGGCCCGATCCGCTCCACCGTCATCCCGGCCCGGCGGGCCACCCTGGCGACATCCGTCACGCCCCGTGGTTCCGCTCGGCTGGTGGCCAGCAGGCGAGCCAGGCGCCCCTTGGTCGCCTTGTTGAAGTGGCTCACCACCGCCCGGCTGCCGTCCGGCCGGGTGCTGACCACCCGCACCGTGACGGCGCCCGGCACCGGCGCGAACGCCGCGTAGGCGCCCGAGCGCAGGTCGACCACCGGGCCGGGCAGCCCGGCCAGCAGCGGCGTCAGCGGTGCCCGCCAGACCGCCGCGACGCTGCCCATGCCCGGCAACCGCGCCTGTGCCGACAACCGGTACGCGGGGATGGCATCCGCCGCGCCCAGCACGCCGAACAGCGCCGAGGTGATCAGCACCCGGGCGTCCGCGCGGGCGCGCTCGGCGGCCGTCATGCGTTGCACGTCGACCGCCTCGTACAACACGCCGGTGTAGCGGTGCAGCGCCGGCATGGTCGGTGCGGTGGCCAGCTGCACGTTGTCGGCGATCTCCCGGTCCTGGGCGGCGCCGACGCCGAGCGCCGAGCGGGCGGCCGGCAGGTCGCCGCTGATGGCGGCAAGGGCGGCCAGCATCCGCTCCCGCGCGGCCCGCAGGTGCGGGAACAGCAGGCCGTCCAGACGTAGCGGCGGCAGATGACCGCCGCTGGCCTTGCTTTCCGACGGCGGCAGCAGGATGAACACGATCCGGCAGCGTATCGGCCGGGGTGGCGGGCACCCGGACCGCCGGCCTCGGCGGCGCCACTAGGCTGAGCGCGCGCCGCGGGTCGACCGTGGCGCCCAGCGTCCGTCGCCGTCCCGAGGAGCCCACCGGTGATCACCCGCCTGTCCACCCTGTTCCTGCGCACGCTGCGCGAGGATCCGGCGGATGCCGAGGTGCCCAGCCACCGGCTGCTGGTGCGGGCCGGCTACATCCGGCGGGCCGCCCCGGGCATCTACTCCTGGCTGCCGCTGGGCTACCGCGTGTACCGCAACATCGAGCGCATCGTGCGCGAGGAGATGGACGCGATGGGCGCCCAGGAGGTGCACTTCCCGGCGCTGCTGCCGCGGGAGCCGTACCAGGCGTCCGGCCGGTGGACCGAGTACGGCGACAACATCTTCCGGCTCAAGGACCGCAAGAAGGGCGACTACCTGCTCGGGCCGACGCACGAGGAGATGTTCACCCTGCTGGTCAAGGACGTCGTCTCGTCCTACAAGCAGCTGCCGCTGGCGCTGTACCAGATCCAGACCAAGTACCGCGACGAGGCCCGGCCACGGGCCGGCCTGTTGCGCGGCCGGGAGTTCGTGATGAAGGACTCCTACTCGTTCGACATCGACGACGCCGGGCTGGACGAGTCCTACCGCCGGCACCGGGAGGCCTACATCCGGATCTTCGACCGGCTGGGGTTCTCCTACGTCATCGTCTCGGCCATGGCCGGCGCGATGGGCGGCTCCAAGTCCGAGGAGTTCCTGGCCGAGGCCGAGATCGGGGAGGACACCTACGTCCGCTGCACCCGGTGCGACTACGCGGCCAACGTCGAGGCGGTGACGGTGCCACCGGCCGCAGCGGTGGATGCCGCGGCGGTGCCGGCCGCGCACGTGGAGGACACCCCGGACACGCCGACCATCGAGACGCTGGTCGATCTGCTGAACGCCAAGCACCCGCGCGCCGACGGCCGGGCATGGACCGCCGCGGACACCCTGAAGAACCTGCTGGTGGTGCTGCACCACCCGGACGGCCGGTCCGAGCCGCTGGCCATCGGGGTGCCGGGCGACCGCGAGGTCGACGTGAAGCGGCTGGAGGCCCAGGTCGCCCCGGCCGAGGTGGTGCCGTTCGTGGAGCCGGACTTCGCCAGGTATCCGCAGCTGACCAGGGGCTATGTCGGCCCAGGGGTGCTGGGCGAGGACTCCGTCACCGGCATCCGGTATCTCACCGACCCGCGCATCTCTCCCGGAACCGCCTGGGCCACCGGAGCCGATGCGCCGGGCCGACACGTGCTGGATCTGGTGGCCGGCCGGGACTTCACCTCCGACGGGACCATCCAGGCCGCCGAGGTCCGGGACGGCGATCCCTGCCCGGTGTGCGGCAGCCCGCTGGAGTCGGCCCGCGGCATCGAGATGGGCCACATCTTCCAGTTGGGGCGCAAGTACGCCGAGGCGCTGGACCTGCAGGTGCTGGACGAGAGCGGCCGGCTGGTCACCGTCACCATGGGGTCCTACGGCATCGGGGTCTCCCGGGCGGTCGCCGCCATCGCGGAGAACACCCACGACGAGAAGGGGCTGGTCTGGCCCCGGGAGATCGCCCCCGCCGACGTGCACCTGGTGATCGCGGGCAAGGGCGCGCAGGGTGCCGCCATGGTGCAGGCGGCCGAGCGGATCGCCGGTGAGCTGGACGCCGCCGGGGTGCAGGTCCTGCTGGACGACCGGGACGCCTCGCCGGGGGTGAAGTTCGCCGACGCGGAACTGATCGGGGTGCCGACCATCGTGGTGGTGGGCCGGGGCCTGGCCTCGGGTGTGGTCGAGGTGCGGGACCGGGCCACCGGCGAGCGGCAGGACGTGCCGGTGGATGACGTGGTGGCGCACCTGCGCGGTGTCGTCACCGGCTGAGCGGTTCGGCCCTCCGGCCGCGCGCAGGTTTCTCAAGGGTGCGCCCGAAGTTTGGGGCGCGTCGCTGTGAAACTGGCGCGGGACGGGCGGCGGCGCGGGCCGGCCGGCACATCAGTCCCGGTCCGGCGCCCCGGGGAACGGCGCCGTCACCACCTTGTCCTTGGCGAGCTTGCGCCAGGTGACCATCCGCATCGCCGAGTCGGTCAGCGCGGACAGCGCGGTGCCACGCAGCGTCGAGTCGTCGGTGTGGCCGATCACCGAGCGCCACGCCGCCGCGCAGTCGCCCTCGATCACCAGGGCCAGCGCCATCGCCGAGCGCGGGTCGGTGACCGGCTCCGGCGTGGTGTACGCGGGCGCCGGCCCGACCGGCGTGGCACCCGCCTGCACCAGCAGGTTCGCGGTGACGTCGCGGATGTTCTGGTGGCTGGTGAGCATGTCGCTGACGGTGTTGGCGGCGTCCGGCGCGTACGCGGCCACCAGCCCGTAGGCCCACAGCGCAGCGTGCTCGGCGGCCATGGCCGCCTGCAGCGCGTCGACCGCGTCCTGGCCGACCGGTCCCGCGGAGGCGTTGCTGGACGGCACGGTGGCGGTGGGGGTCCCGGGAGTGGTCGGTGCGGATGCCGGGGCCGATCCGCCGGTGCTCACCTCGGCGGACCCGGAGCCCGGGGGCGTCGGGGTGGTCATGCCAGCACCGCCCGGTGGGTGGCCACACAGGCGGCGATGGAGGCGTACAGCTCGGCCCGGTACCGGCTGGCGGTGCTCATCGCATCGGTGAACATCACCTGGGCGTCGCCGGCATCCCCACGGATGGTGGCGATGATCTCGTCCGGGTCGCTCGGCATGGTCACTCCGGTGGTGGGCAGCGGCGAGGTCGAACCGGTGGCCTGGCCGATGCTCCGGTCGTACTCGTCCTGCAGTGCGCGCAGGTGCGCCTTGCGATCGTTCAGCAGCATCAGCAGCACCGTGGCGTCCCGTTTGTCCGTCCGGACCGCCGTCACCAGCCGCTGCACGTGCAGCCGGGTCTTGTAGATCAATCCCAGCATCGGGGCGGTCGGCTGGGGTGCCTCCTCGGTCACCGTGAGTGTCTTGCCCGCCGTGGAGAACGGGTTGCACCCGGCCACCGCCAGCAGGCCGGCACCCCCGACGGCCGTCAGCAGGGCGCGTCGGGTCAGCCCGGGTCCGGTGGGCGGCTGCACCGGTCCATCATGTCAGCCCGGCCGGAGTGCTGGCGCGCCGCACGGCTTGTCCGGTTAGGCTGCCGATCAGAACGGCGACAACTGCACAGGCCGAGGAGTGAGGCGGAGATGACGCTCGGTGACGATGGTCGGCTGCGGGCCGTCGTCTCGGCGGTGGTTCGGCGGGCCGGGTTCGACCTCGAGGAGCTCACCGTGATCGCCGCCGGTCGGCGGCGACTGGTCCGGGTGGCGATCGACCGGGACGGCGGCGTCGACCTGGACAGTGCCGCCGCGGTCAGCCGGGAGATCTCCCAGGAACTGGACGCCGACGGCGGTGACGAGGTGCTGGGCGGCGCGCCCTACACCCTGGAGGTGACCAGCCCGGGCATCGGGCGGCCGCTGACCGAGGCGCGGCACTTCCGGCGCGCCGCCGGCCGGCTGGTCACCGTCACGCTCGCCGACGGCGGAACCGTGCAGGCCCGCATCCTGCGGGTGGACGGCGACACCGTGGTGCTGCTGACCGGCCCAGACGGCCTGCAGCAGCGATCCGTGCCGCTGGCCGGAATCTCCCGCGCCAAGGTGGAGGTGGAGTTCGCTTCGCCACCGGCCGCCGTCGCCGACCTGCTCGCGGCGCACGGCGTCGCCGGCCCGCACCGGGGCACCGACCCGCGCACCGTCGAAGGCACGCACCCTGCGGCCGGCCCGGCCGCAGGGGAAGGGAGAGCCCGATGAACGTGGACATCACCGCGCTGCGCACCGTCGAGCACGAGAAGGGGATCAGCTTCGACTCCCTGATCGAGACCCTGGAGACGGCGCTGCTGACGGCCTACCGGCACACCGACGGTCACCAGCCACACGCCCGGGCGGAGGTGGACCGGCGCACCGGCGAGATCCGCATCGTGGCCCAGGAGGTCGACGAGGAGGGCGCGGTGCTGCGGGAGTGGGACGACACTCCCGGCGACTTCGGCCGCATCGCCGCCACCACCGCCCGGCAGGTCATCCAGCAGCGGCTGCGGGACGTGGACAACGAGCGCACCTTCGGCGACTTCGCCGGCCGCGAGCACGACCTGATCACCGGCACGGTGTCCGCCGACGCCAAGGTCAACGCCCGCGGCGTGGTGGTGGTCAGCCTGGGCGATGTGGAGGGCGTGATACCGGCCGCCGAACAGGCCCCGGGCGAGACGTACCTGCACGGCCAGCGGTTGCGCTGTTACGTGGTGTCGGTGATGCGCGGGCTGCGCGGGCCGCAGATCACCCTGTCGCGCACCCACCCGAACCTGGTCCGGCGGCTGTTCGCGCTGGAGGTGCCGGAGATCGCCGACGGCAGCGTGGAGATCACCGCGGTCGCCCGGGAGGCCGGTCACCGTTCCAAGATCGCCGTGCGGGCCACCGTGCCGGGGGTGAACGCCAAGGGCGCCTGCATCGGGCCGATGGGTGCCCGGGTGCGGGCCGTGATGAGCGAGCTGAACGGGGAAAAGATCGACATCATCGACCACGACGACGACCCGGCCACCTTCGTGGGCAACGCGCTGTCCCCGGCCCGGGCGCTGTCGGTGACGGTGGTCGACCCGGTGGCCAAGGCGGCCCGGGTGATCGTGCCGGACTTCCAGCTGTCCCTGGCCATCGGCAAGGAGGGGCAGAATGCCCGGCTGGCGGCGCGGCTGACCGGATGGCGGATCGACATCCGCAGCGACACCGCCGCGGCCGCACCGGCGTCCCTGTCGGGCGACGAACCGGACCATCCGATGGGGGTGCAGCCCAGTGCCGAGCCGGGGTGAGCCGGTTCGGGGGCCGCGACCGAGCGGCGCGGCAGGCGCTAGACTGGCTGCGGCGCCCCGCGCCACCGCCGCCACTGCCGACGCAGCAAACCCACCATCCGAAGGACCGGTGCGGACCTGTGTCGGTTGTCGCGTTCGATGCCGGGACGTCGAGTTGCTGCGCATCGTCGCCGCGGCCGGGGAGCTGGTTCCGGACCCGCGGCGCAGGCTTCCCGGGCGGGGAGCCTGGTTGCATCCGGACCCCGGGTGCTTCGCGACGGCGCGCAAACGGCGGGCGTTCGGCCGGGCCCTGCGGGTCCGGACGGAGCTCGACGTGACGCCGGTCCTGCGTCATCTCGGAGAGCGTCCGGGAGTGGACCGGTCGGTGCCGACCGCACCCGGCGGCACCGGGGAGCAAGGAAACGAGGTCGACCCATCGTGAGCACGCTGTGAAGCTCCAGCAATGAGCAGCGCACCCAACTAGAAGAGGTCGAAGCGGACGCCCGCCCGGCCTCACCGTGAGGAGAGCAGTGGCAGGCAAGGCCCGCGTCAGCGCGATCGCCAAGGAACTGGGACAGTCCAGCAAGGACGTGATCGCGAAACTCAACGAACTCGGCGAGTTCGTCAAATCAGCCTCGTCCACCATCGAGGCACCCGTCGTCCGCAAGCTGCGTGACGCTTTCCCGGTCGCCGAACCGGCGAAGGCGGACGGCAAGGCGGCGGCGAAGACCAACGGCACCGCGGCCCCGGCGAAGAAGCCGGAAGCGCCGGCGGCCCCGGCCGCACCAGCGGCACCCGCCGCAGCGGCGCCCACGAGCACCGAAGCGGCCGCACCGGCCGCCGCCGCGGCCGCACCGGCCGCCCCGGCGCCCGCCCGGCCGGCTCCCACCGCGCGTCCCGGCCAGCGCCCGGCCGCCGCTCCGGAGGCACCGGCCGCCGAGCGGCCCGCTCCGGCCGCCCGGCCCGCGACCCCCGAAGCTCCGGCGGCGGCCCGGTCCGGCCCGGCCGACGCGCCACCGCGCCCGGCCCGCCCGGCCGGCGGGATCCCGGGCGCGCCGCGCCCGCCGCGGGTGGGCAACAACCCGTTCGGCGTCGGTCCCGGCGCCCGCACCGCCCCCCGTCCCGGCGGGGTTCCCGGCGCCCCACGGCCCCCGGCCGGCCGCCCCGGTATGCCCGGCGCACCCGGTGCCCCCGGGGCGCGGCCCGGGGTCGGCGGCCGTCCCGGCCCCGTTCCCGGCGCCCGTCCCGGTACCCCGGGCGGACGCCCGGCCCCCGGCATGGGACGTCCCGGGGGCGGCGGCGGTCCGTACCGTCCGGCCCAGCCCGGCGGCGCCCCCAGCGGTGGCGGCGGTTACCGCGGTGGCGGCACCGGAGGTGGTGGCCGTCCCGGCGGCGGCGGTGGCCGCGGTCGCGGTGGTGCGGCCGGCGCCTTCGGGCGGCAGGGCGGACCGGCCCGCAAGGGCCGCAAGTCGCGCAAGCAGCGGCGGCAGGAGTTCGACAACATGCAGGCGCCGTCCATCGGCGGCGTCACCCTGCCCCGCGGCAACGGCCAGGTGATCCGGCTGCCGCGCGGATCCTCGCTGTCCGACTTCGCCGACAAGATCGACGCCAACCCGGCGTCGATGGTGCAGGCGCTGTTCCATCTCGGTGAGATGGTCACCGCGACGGCCTCGGTGTCCGACGACATCCTTGAGCTGCTCGGCTCCGAGATGGGCTACGAGGTGCAGATCGTCTCGCCCGAGGACGAGGACCGCGAGCTGCTGGAGGCCTTCGACCTGTCCTACGGGGAGGACGCCGGCGACGAGGGCGACCTGCAGGTGCGCCCGCCGGTGGTCACCGTGATGGGTCACGTGGACCACGGGAAGACCAAGCTGCTGGACGCCATCCGGCACACCGATGTGGCCCAGGGCGAGGCAGGCGGCATCACTCAGCACATCGGCGCCTACCAGGTGTCCACCGAGCTCGGCGGCGAGCAGCGGCTGATCACCTTCATCGACACCCCCGGTCACGAGGCATTCACCGCCATGCGGGCCCGGGGTTCGGCCGCCACCGACATCGTGGTGCTGGTGGTCGCCGCGGACGACGGCGTGATGCCGCAGACCGTGGAGGCGATCAACCACGCCAAGGCGGCCGACGTACCGATCGTGGTGGCGATCAACAAGATCGACAAGGAGGGCGCGAACCCGGACAAGATCCGGCAGCAGCTCACCGAGTACGGCCTGATCGCCGAGGAGTACGGCGGCGACACCATGTTCGTGGAGGTCTCGGCGCGCAACCGGACCAACATCGACGGTCTGCTGGAGGCCATCCTGCTGACCGCGGATGCCGCGCTGGACCTGCGGGCCAACCCCGACATGGAGGCCCAGGGCGTGGCCATCGAGGCACACCTGGACCGGGGCCGCGGTGCGGTCGCGACGGTGCTGGTGCAGCGCGGCACGTTGCACGTCGGCGATTCGATCGTGGCCGGCAACGCCTACGGCCGGGTGCGGGCCATGCTGGACGAGAACGGCGAGCAGGTGCAGGAGGCCCCGCCGTCCCGCCCGGTCCAGGTGCTCGGGTTCACCTCGGTGCCCGGCGCCGGCGACAACTTCCTGGTCGTGGAGGAGGACCGGGTGGCCCGGCAGGTCGCCGAACGCCGCCAGGCCCGCTCCCGCAAGGCGCAGGTGGCCAACCGCCGCCGGGTGTCGCTGGAGAACCTGCCGGCGGCGCTGGCCGAGAACAAGATCGAGCAGCTCACGCTGATCATCAAGGGCGACAACTCCGGCACCGTGGAGGCGCTGGAGGACTCGTTGATGAAGCTCGACGTGGGCGACGAGGTGGCCATGCGAGTGGTGCACCGCGGCGTCGGCGGCATCACCCAGGACGACATCAACCTGGCCGCCACCACCGACGCGATCGTGCTCGGGTTCAACGTCAAGCCGGTGCGCGGGGTGCAGGAACTGGCCGACCGCGAGGGTGTGGAGATCCGGTACTACACGGTGATCTACCAGGCCATCGACGACGTCGAGGCCGCCCTCAAGGGCATGCTCAAGCCGGAGTTCGAGGAGGTGGCGCTGGGCACCGCCGAGGTGCGTGAGGTGTTCCGCTCATCCAAGTTCGGCAACATCGCCGGCTGCATCGTGCGGTCCGGCGAGATCCGCCGTAACGCCAAGGCCCGGCTGCTGCGCAACGGCGTGGTGATCAACGACAACCTGGCGATCGACTCGCTGCGCCGGTTCAAGGATGACGTCACCGAGGTCCGCGAGGGCTTCGAGTGCGGTATCGGGCTGGGCTCGTGGAACAACATCGAGGTCGAGGACACCATCGAGACCTACGAGATCCGCGAGAAGCCGCGCAGCTAGCGCGGCCGCCGGTCGTTCCGGGCCGCTACCGGGACGCCCGGCCGGCAGGCCGGGATCGCGCCGGGTGGAGCAGGCGGTCGCCGTGCTCCACCCGGCACCCCGGCGTCACGGGAGGGCAGATGTTCGTCGGGATCCTGGAGTGCGACGTGCTGCTCGGCGACGTGCATTCGCTCAAGCAGAAGCGGGCGGTGCTGCGGCCGCTGCTGGCCCGGCTGCGCCGGCTGGAGATCAGCGTGGCGGAGGTCGGCGACGCCGACCTGCACCGGCGCGCCCGGATCGGCGTCGCCGCGGTGTCCGGTGAGCCCGCGGTGGTGGGCCGGTTGATCGACGAGTGCGAGCGGCTGGTGGCCGACGATGTGGAGATCCAATTGCTGTCCGTGCGGCGGCGGCTGGTGGGTCCGGACGACTGACCCGTGCGGTCGGATGGACGGGTGGTCCCGCCGACGGCGGGGCGGGTGGAAGGGAAGTGGAACGGATGGCGGACGCGGCGCGCGCCCGACGACTGGGCAAGCGGATCATGGCGATCGTGGCGACCGAGCTGGAGCATCAGGTGAAGGACCCGCGGCTGGCGATGGTGACCATCACCGGAGCCACCGTCACCGCCGACCTGCGGGACGCGGTGGTCTAC
>DASSTH010000029.1:0-6771 GCA_035708025.1 Nakamurella sp.
CAGGTGCGCCTTACCTTCGGCGGCCCGTTCGGTGTTGCCCTCGGGTGTCCACCGGCCGTCGGGCGGAAACCCGGAAAGACCGGTCGGTTGCCTGGCGCAGCCCGGCCGGAATCGGAGTGGTTCGACGGGAACGCGCACAGCCCCGGATGGGAACTCTGTAACGGTGGGGCCGGGAACGCGCACCTATCCGAGCGGTACCCCGATCGGCGACGACCCGATCGATCCGCCGACGGGCCGGCCGGGCCGTCGTGTCCCGGCCCGTTCTCCGGTGGTGTTTCAATTAGCCCAACAGGCGTCAAACGGCCTGCAGTCGGACGGGGCACGGGTGTGAACGAGCGCGAGGGGGGCACGCTCCGGGGGGTCCGGGCGGCCGGCGCCGACCGGTTCGCCGGTGTGACCGGCATGCCGGGCACCCTGGACGACCAGCGTTTCGCCGATGCGCGCCCGGTGGTCAAGGCGTTCCTGCTGGCGACGCTGCTGGCCGCGCTCGTGCTGCCGCTGGTGCGGTCGGCGGCGGCCGGATTCCGGCTCTCGGTGCCCAACGTGGGGATCGCGCTGGCCCTGATGCTGGCCAGCGCCGCGAACGTGGAGATCGGCCGGCTGCTGGACAAGGCCGCCCGGGAGCAACAGCGGCCGCACAAGGGACTCTCGGCCTGGGCGATGGCCAGCGTGATCCTGTTGCCCGCCTGGTACCTGCTGCCGGTGATCGCCTTCACCTACACGCACGCCTGGTTGCGCGACCGGCACCTGCCGCGGTGGAAGTGGGCCGGATCCGCCTCGTACATGGTGCTCGCCGCGCTGGTGGCCCGGGTGATCCAGCAACTGCCCGGTGACGGGGTCGGCTTGGATACCCGGCCCAGCATCCTCGGGGTCGGCCTGGTGGTGGCCAGCTGCCTGCTGTTCATGGCGGTGGAGGCGCTGTTCCTGTCCACCTTCGTGGCGCTGAACCGGCCGCAGGACGAGATGTGGCTGCGCCGGACGCTGGCCGACCCGCTGTTCTACGCCACCGAACTGGGCGTGCTGACCTTGGGCGCGGTCACCGGCCTGGTGGCGGATGCCGGCGGCTGGTTCGTGCTGCTGGTGGCGCCGCTGTTCCTGCTGATGCAGCAGGCCGTGCTGCACCGGCCGCTGCAGGAACGCGCCGACCAGGACTCCAAGACGGGCGTGCTGCACTACCGGGCCTGGCTCCGGGCGGCGGCGGCCGAGGCGCAGCACCTGGTGATGGAGCGCCGGCCGTGGGCCGTGCTGTTCGCCGACATCGACCACTTCCACCACTTCAACCAGACCCATGGACACCTCGGCGGCGACCAGGCGCTGGGCGCGACCGCGGACGCCATCCGCCGCGCGCTGCCGCCGGGCACCCTGATCGGCCGGTTCGGCGGGGAGGAGTTCTGCGCGCTGCTGCCCGGCGCGGTGCGCTCCAGCGGGCTGGCCGCGGCGGAGCGGGTCCGCCTGCGGGTGTCGGCCATGCGCCCGCCGGTGTTGCCGGGGCGCATCACGGTGAGCATCGGCGTCGGGTTGGTCGAGCCCGGGGAGCGGGACGCGACCGTGGCCAGGGCGTTGGCGCTGGCCGACCGGGCGCTGTACCGCGCCAAGCAGGACGGTCGGGACTGCTGCCGGGCGGTGGACGGCTCGTCTGCCGGCGACGGTCCCGTCGGCTGAGTGCGGTCAGGGCCGGGGCAGCCGGGAGATCAGCCCCTGGGCGTCGAACGGTGCGCGCACCTTGGCGTCGTTGTCGAAGAAGGCGAACACGTCCAGCCCCTGGGCCAACCGGTCGCCGATCCGCCCGGCCCACGCGTCCAGCTCGGCCGAGGAGTAGCCGCTGGTGTACAGCTCGGTCGCGCCGTGCAGCCGCAGGTAGCAGAAGTCGGCGGTCACGGCGTCGATCACCGGCCAGCGGCCGGCGGCGTCGGCCAGCACCATCGCCACGCCGTGCTGCGCCAGCAGGTCCAGCGCAGCCGGTTCGGCGAAGCTGGGGTGACGGGGTTCCAGCGCGTGCCGCAGCGGCCGGTCGGCATCGGTGACGGTGAACTCCCGGTCGGCCGCGATGCGCTGGTCGTGCTCGCCGGCCAGTGCGGCGGCGGCCCCGGTGCTGGTGGGCAGTTGGCCCAGGAAACCGGCCAGCACGTCGCGGTCGAACGGAAGCGTGGCGGGTAGCTGCCACAGCACCGGCCCGAGCTTGTCGCCCAGCGCCAGCACGCCGGAGGCGAAGAAGTTCGCCAGCGGCACCCGGATGTCGACCAGCCGCTTCAGGTGGGTGATGAACCGGCCACCCTTGACGGCGAACACGAAGCCGTCCGGGGTGTCGGCGCGCCAGGCGGCGAAGCTGGACGGGCGCTGCAGCGAGTAGAACGTGCCGTTGATCTCGATGGCGGTCATCCGCTGCGCGGCGTAGTTCAGTTCCAGCCGCTGCGGCAGGCCCGGCGGGTAGAAGCTGCTCCGCCACGGCGGGTACCGCCAGCCGGAGATGCCGATCCGCGCCACCGCCACGATCTGCAGGCTATCCAGCGGGCAGGTCGGTCACACCGCACAGCGCCGATCCACGTCGTCATGGATGGTGCCGGGTGCCGGGGTCCGATCGGCGGTGACGGGCGATCCGGGCCGCGCCGATCCGCGGGTCTGCCGGTTCCCGGCGCCGGGTTGGACGGGCGGTGATGGGCGTTCCGGGCCGCGCCGATCCACGCCGTGACCGACGGTGCGGGTTTACTGGGATCCGATGTCCTTCGCACCGCCGCCCCGTCCGCGCCACCGGTCGCGCTCGGGGCGGTCCGCCGCCCGCGGGCTGCTGACGGCCCTCGTGCTGGCGGGCCTGCTGGCCTCCTGCACGTCCACGCCGGACGGTGTCAGCACCCCGGAGACCTCCTCCAGCGGCACCTCCCGCAGTGGCACGACCGCCGGGTTGGGCACCGGCTCGGCTGCTCCGTCACCGCCGACGGGCGGCCCCGCCGAACCGGGTTCGCCGACCGGCAGCAGCAGCACGCCGACGAGCCCCGGCCCGCCCACCAGCACGACGCCGACCAGCA
This sequence comes from Nakamurella sp., assembly GCA_035708025.1. GTDB lineage: Bacteria > Actinomycetota > Actinomycetes > Mycobacteriales > Nakamurellaceae > Nakamurella. The sequence continues at coordinate 3,024 of DASSTH010000029.1, forward strand.
TCACCGGTTCCGGCACCGGCCCGGCGACCACCGGTACCGGCACCACCAGCACGCCGCCGCGGACGTCCAGCACAGCCCCGACCAGCACCGCTCCCACCACCCCGGCCGCCCCGCCTCGGGTGGTGCTGCAACCGCCGACCCGTTCCACCCGGGTGGTGTGGGCAGCTGATCCGGCCACGCTGGCGGTGGCCATGAGCCGGGCGATGTTTCGCGCCGCCCCGGCGGTGGTGCTGGTCTCCGGCCGCAACGCCACGACGGTGACGAAGGCCGCCGGGCGGGCCGCTGCACTGGGGATTCCGCTGCTGCTGGTGGGCGACGGACGGGCGGGATCCGCGGCCGGGCCGGGCGGCGCGCTGGCCCGCGAGCTCGACCGGCTGGGCGCCCGGTCGGTGCTGGCGCTGGATCGCACCGCGCGCGCCGCGGCGGAACGACTTACCGGCTCGGATGTCGTCACCGATCCCGCCCGGCTCCCCGCCATCAGGCCGCCCTCCCCCGTCACCCCGGTGACCGTGCTGGTGCCGGCCGGCGACGTCCCCGGCATGGCCACCGGCCTGGCCGCCGCCATCGGCACCGCCCGGGCGGCCGGGGCGCGCATCCAGCCGGTGCACTCGGCGGATCCGCGCGCCGACCCGACGGCCATCGCGGCGTTGGCCGCCCATCCGCCCGCCGCGGTGATCGGGCTGGGTCCGCACTTCGGCCCGGCCGGCCGGCTGGCGGCCCGGGTGGCCACCGCGGTCACCGGCGTGCAGTTGCCCGGCGGCGGGCAGGTGATGTTCCCGGGCCGCCGGCTGGTCGCGCTGTACGGCAACCCGTACGACGGCAACCTCGGTGCGCTCGGCCAGCAGGACCTTCCGGCGACCATCGCCCGGGCCAAGCAGGTGGCCCAGTCCTACCGGGCGCTGTCGGACGTGCCGGTGGTGCCGACGTTCGAGATCATCGCCACCATCGCGACCGCGGGCGCGGGGCCAGACGGCGACTACTCGGCCGAGTCGACCGTCGCCGACCTGAAACCGTGGGTGGACGCGGCGACCGAGGCCGGACTGTACGTGATCCTGGACCTACAGCCCGGCCGGGCGCACCTGCTGGACCAGGCCAAGCGGTACGCGAGCCTGCTGACCAACCCGTCGGTCGGCCTGGCCCTGGACCCGGAGTGGAAGCTCGGGCCGGGTCAGCTGCCGCTGCAGCAGATCGGCGGGGTGGACGCCGCGGAGGTCAACCAGGTGATCGACTGGCTGGCGGATCTCACGGCCGCGCACCACCTGCCGCAGAAGGTGCTGGTGCTACACCAGTTCCGGCTGGCCATGCTGCGCGACGAGAGCCGCATCGACACCTCCAACGATCACGTGACGGTGCTGATCCACATGGACGGGCAGGGCGCGCCGCACCTGAAGGACGACACCTGGCGGGCGGTGCTCGCGGCAGCCCCGCCGGGGGTGCACTTCGGCTGGAAGAACTTCTACGTCAAGGACACGCCGATGCTCTCCCCGACCCAGACGATGGACCGCTCGCCGCAGCCGGTGATGATCTCCTACCAGTGATCACCGGCGCCGGTTCGGAAAACGCTAGGGAACCAGGATCGCCCGGCCGGTGACGCGGTTGGCCTCCAGGTCGTCGAACGCCCGCTGGAACTCGGCCAGCGGGTAGGTCACCGTTTCGACGTGCAGCTTGCCCTGCTGCGCCAGCGCGATGACCTGCAACTGATCCGCCCGGGTGCCGCCGAACGAGCGCTGCACGGTGACTCCCCACGGCAGCGTCTCGCCGCTGGTGTCGGCGGTGTAGGTGAAGCTGCCGCCGCCCAGGCCGGCGAACCGGATGGCACCCTCCGGGGCGACGATCTTGGTCGCGAGGTCCACGGTCGGCTGCACGCCGACGAAGTCGAACACGGCGTCCGCGCCGTACCCCGCGGTCTCGTCCAGCACCTTGCCGGCCGCATCGGCATCGCTGCGCAGCACCAGATCGGCGCCCAGGTCCCGGGCGAGTTGGAGCTTGGCCTCGTCGCTGTCCAGCGCGATGATGCGGGCGCCGGTGGTGGCCTTGAGGATCTGCAGGCCCATGTGGCCCAGGCCGCCGATGGCGATGACGACCGCCGTCGATCCGGGGGTGAGGTGCGCTCGGGCGCTGTTGATGGCGTGCATGGGGGTGACGGCGGCATCGGCCAGCGGTGCGGACGCCACCGGGTCCAGGTCGCCGATCTTGTCCAGATGGCGCGCCTTGACCACGATGTACTCGGCCATCGCGCCGTCCGGGCCGAGCCCCGGCACGGTGGGGAACTGGGTTCGGGTGCCCTCCACCATGCAGGCGTTGTCCCGGCCCTCGACGCAGGCCCGGCATTGCCCACACGGCCAGATGACGCTTACCAGTACCGCGTCACCCTTGCTCAGCACATCGACCTCGTCGCCGGTGCGTTCCACCCAGCCGGCCCCTTCGTGGCCCAACGTGCCGCCGAAGAACGGCCACTCCTCGCCGAGGTGCAGCACATGCAGGTCGGAATGGCACAGGCCCGCACCGGCCACCTTGACCAGCACCTCGTCCGAGGCGATGTCGGGCACCGGGGCGTCCTGCAACTCCATGGCCCCAGGACCGGTGAGTTTGAGTGCGCGCATGGCCGAGTCCCTTCCGGGATCGAGGTCGGCCGCCGGGGCGCCGTCGCGCCATCGCCCGCCTCGGTTGCAACCCGCTACCCGAGCCGGCGAGCGGCGAAAACGTGACCCGCACACCGGCCGGATTTCCGTTGCCGGAGCCTGCACCGGGCACCGGCCGGGTTTCGGTTGCCTGGGCGCCGAAAAGTCGCACCTCGATGCCGCCGCTTCGGCGCCCACCTGCATAAATGCGCCGGCGCCTGTCAACGAGTTGTGACTTTTTGTATCGCCCGACAAGGCCGGCACCCATAAGACCAGCACCCATAAGCCCGGCACCCATCAGACCGGCACCCACTAAGCCCCACGATCCCGCCGTCCACCAACCCGCCCGCGACGTGCCCGCCCGCCGCGCGACCCTGGCCGCGACCGTGGCTAGGCCGGCGCAGCGCAGCGGGCCGCCAGGGCATCGGCCTGCTCGGCCAGGTGCCGCCGCATGCCCCGGCCGGCGATCAGGCCCACCGCCCACGCCATTGGTCCGGCGACCCGCACCGACATCAAGACGTCGGTGCCCGACCCGGCCGGCGGAATGGACCGCCCCGACATGGAGACGTCGGTGACCGACCCCGCCAGCGCAGTGGACCGCCCCGACAGGGAGACGCCGGTGCCCGCGGCGGCCGGCGCCAGGGAGTATTCGGCGGTCATCCGGAACCCCGGGCCGCGGCTGTGCCAGCGGAACGACACCCCCGGCACGATCTCGTCCACGGTCCACACCACCGGCCGAGTCGCCGGTTGCACCACCAGCACCCGCCCGCCGACCTCAAACCGCTCCTCAAGTTCGACCCGCACCATGGCGGAGGTCCACGACGGCCACGACTCCACGTCGGAGAGCGCCGTCCACACGGCGTCGGCCGGCGCCGCACAGTGGGCGGTCGCCTCGGCACGCATGGCGCTTCCCTCCGCTCAGTCCGGCTCGGTCCGGCTCCGTCCGGCGCCCGCAGGTCCGCTCAGCCTGGCATCCCGCCGGTGACCGTGCATCCCGGGGGCTAGCACCGCCCACGGCGAGTACCGCCCACGGCTAGCACCGCGCTCGGCGAGCATCGCTCATGGCGAGCACAGCCCATGGCGAGCATCGCCAGAGGGAGCATCCCGCACATCCAGCACGTGCCGAC
>DASSTH010000030.1:0-28425 GCA_035708025.1 Nakamurella sp.
CAGCAGGATCGGCACCTGCACCCAGAAGGACTGGCCGACCAGCCACGATTCGGCCTCGTCGATCGCGTCCAGGATGCCCTGCCAGCCCACGGCGCCAGCCTAGCCGCGCACCGGGCACCCGCCCCGACGCCGATCGGACCCCGAACACACACAGGTGCGTCCCGCAGAGTGCGCGTTATTGCGCGCACTCTGCAGGACGCAACGCGAGGGGCGGGTTACGACACCGCCTCGCGGTCGCTCTGCCGGGTGGCGAAGAACGGGTGGTGCAGGTCGAGGTAGCTGTCCACGGTCATCACCGCGTCCATCTCCTCGCGGACATCGGCCGGCATCTCCTGCTGCTCGCCCTTGCGCGCCTCGGCCTCGGAGGCGAACGCGACGGTCTGCACGAACGTGTCGTCGTCGGCGATCGCCAGGGTGGCGCCGATGACGTCCGGCCGAGCCTCACGCAACGCGGACTCGGTGTCCCGCACCATCTGCTTGGCGCGCTGCCGGTCGGTGAGCCTGCCGCGCATGATCTGCACGAAACCGGCGTCGTCGGAGCCGCCGTCCAGAATCACCAGCACATCGGCACAGTCCAGGAACTCCGGCGGCGACTCGAACAGCCGCTCCGTCTCGGCCCACCAGGTGCCCTGCTCCGGGCGCTCGGAGTTCCGCTGCGCCAGCTCCTTGCTCTCGAACCGGACCACCGCGACGAACATGCCGTCGTCGGTGAATCCGTAGGTCCCGCCCAGGTAGCCCTCGGCACCGGCCTCGCAGGTGGCTCGCCAGGAGTCCAGGGCGGCACGCATCTCGGACTCGCGGCTGCACCGACCCTGGATGATCTGGATGAACATGGTTCCCTCCCAACACGGGACGGGCCGCTCCGGATGAAGCGGTCTGCCGGGGATGCTAGGGACGATGCGGGCCGGGCCGTACCGCCGACAAGGCGAAAACGAACGCCCGTCTGGCGACGGCCGAGTGGTGTTCGCTCGCACCGGAACACCGGTCGTATCGGACGGGCCGGCGCGGCGGAGTGCCGGGCCGCTCATTCAGCGCATTCGCCGACGACCGCCGGGCGATAGCGTGGCGATCATGCGAGCCCTGTATGCCACCCGCCCCGATCCGGAGAGCCCGCTGGACGCCGTGGCATTCGGCGAGCGACCCAAACCCGAGGCGCCGGCCGGGTGGGTGCGGATCGCGGTGCGGGCGGCCTCGGTCAACCGGCACGACCTGTGGACGCTGCGCGGCGTGGGCATTCGGGCCGAGGAGTTCCCGATGATCCTGGGCTGCGACGGCGCTGGGGTGCTGGACGACGGCACCGAGGTGGTGATCTACCCGGTGATCGGGGATCGGGACTTCTCCGGTGACGAGACGCTCGACCCGAAACGCCGGCTGCTCACCGAGGGCGGGCACCAGGGCACCATGGCGGAGTTCGTGACCGTACCGGCCCGGAATGCGCTGCCCAAACCGCCCGGAATGAGCTTCGCGCAGGCGGCCACCCTGGGCACCACGTATCTGACGGCCTACCGGATGCTGTTCACCCGCTCCGGGGTGGCGCCCGGCGGCACCGTCCTGGTGCAGGGCGCCACCGGCGGGTTGGCGACCGCACTCATCCAACTGGGCGCTGCGGCCGGGCTGCGGGTGTGGGCAACCGCACGCACCGAGCAGGGCCGCGCCCGGGCCGACGCCCTCGGAGCCACGTCGTCGTTCGAGACCGGCGCGCGGCTGCCCGAGCGGGTGGACGCGGTGTTCGAATCGGTCGGCGCGGCGACGTGGGCGCACTCGATGCGGGCGGTGCGGCCGGGTGGCACGGTGGTGTGCGCCGGGGCGACCAGCGGGCCGAACCCGCCGGCCGACCTGCAACGGCTGTTCTTCCTGCAGATCGCGGTGGTGGGCTCCACCATGGGAACACTGGACGAGTTGCGCCGGCTCATCGCGTTCTGCGACACCGCCGGCATCGAGCCGGTGGTCGACGCCAGTTATCCCCTGTCGGACGGCGCCGAGGCCCTTGCTGCCGTGGAACTGGGGTCGCCGGGCAAGCTGGTCGTCACCGTCTGAGTCCCCGAGCGGCTCGTTGCGTCCTGCCGAGGCCGGTGGTGCAGCGCGGCCGGCACGACGCACATCCCCGGGCGGCTGTCGGACCGAGGGGGCACACTTCCGGCCATGACCGAGGCCACCGACACCCTCCGGGTCGTCCCCGCCGACGCGGCGCGGTGGGACGACGTCGTGACCGTGATGGGCACCCGCGGCGATCCGTCGTGGTGCTGGTGCCAGTTCTTCCACCTGCCCAACAAGGATTGGTCGGCCAGTTCCACGCCGGAGCGGCGCGCGGCCCTGCAGCAGCAGGTGTGCGGCGCGGGTCCGGCGCCCGGGGTGCTGGCCTACCGCGGTGACGAGCCCGCCGGCTGGTGCCAGGTCGGGCCCAAGCCGTCGTTCGCCCGGCTGGACACCGCCGTGGTGTCCCGGCCGTCGGCGGATCGGCCGGATCCCGAGGCGCTCTGGGCCGTCACCTGCTTCGTGGTGCCGGTGGGCCACCGCCGGCGCGGCGTCGCGTCGGCCCTGCTGGCCGGTGCGGTGGATCTGGCCAGGGCGGAGGGCGCCGCGGCGGTGGAGGGCTATCCGATGGAGACCGGCGGCGCCCGGCGCAGCTCGGCGGACCTGTACCACGGGACCGTCTCGATGTTCGAGCAGGCGGGCTTCACCGAGGTCCGGCGTCCGCGGCCGGGCCGGGTGGTCATGCGGCTGTCGTTGCGCTGACGGCGTGCAGGTGCAGGATGAGCAGATGGCAGATGACGCGATCACCACGCTGCGGGCGATCCTCGGCGACCAGTTCGGCCGGATCCGGGAACTGGTCACCGACCTCACCGACGGCCTGACCGATCAGGCGGGCGCGTACCGACCCGACCCGGACGCCAACTCCGTCGACTGGCTGGTCTGGCACGCCAGCCGGGTGCAGGACGACCACCTCGCCGGGATCACCGGCGGCGAACAGGTGTGGACCGCGAACGGCTGGTACGAGGCGTTCGGCCTGCCGTTCGCCCCGGAGGTGCACGGCTACGGCCACTCCAGCGCCGACGTGGGCGCGGTGCGGGTGGCGGCCGACCTGCTGGACGGCTACCACGCGGACGTGCACGCCGCGACGATGGACTACGTCGGGTCGCTGACGGTCGAGGACCTGGACCGGGTGGTGGACCGGAACTGGGATCCGCCGGTGACGGCCGCGGTGCGGCTGGTCAGCGTGATCGGCGATGTGTCGCAGCACCTGGGGCAGGCGGCCTACGTTCGGGGCCTGGCCCAGCGCGCCGGGATCGGCTGACGATCCCCGCCGCACGCCGCGATCGGTCCGTCCCGGCGATCCCCCGTGCCCGTCACCGCCCTGGTCACGTCAATATGTCCTGACATATGGTGACTGCGTCGCCCGGGCGCTCGGCTACCGGCGGCCGCGTCACCGCACCGATGCACCGGGCCACCGATGCATCACCGCACCGATCGGAGTGCCAGCATGAGCGAAACCGTCCGGCTGACCGTCGCACAGGCCATCGTGCGGTTCCTGGCCGCCCAGTACAGCGAACGCGCGGGTCAGCGGCAGCGGTTGTTCGCCGGTGTGCTGGGCATCTTCGGGCACGGCAACGTCGCGGGGCTGGGCCAGGCATTGCTGCAGCACGAACTGCAGGCCACCGAGGCCGGCCGGCAGCCCGCCCTGCCGTATGTGCTGACCCGCAACGAGCAGGCCCAGGTGCACACCGCGGTGGGGTTCGCCCGGCAGTCCCGCCGGCTGCGGACCTGGGCGTGCACCGCGTCGGTGGGCCCGGGCTCGACCAACATGCTCACCGGCGCGGCACTGGCCACCATCAACCGCATCCCGGTGCTGCTGCTGCCCTCCGGCACCTTCGCGACCAGGGCCACCGCCCCGGTGCTGCAGGAGTTGGAACGCTTCGACGCCGGCGACGTGACGGTCAACGACGCGTTCCGGCCGCTGTCGCGGTACTTCGACGAGATCATCCGCCCCGAGCAGTTGCCGTCGGCGCTGCTGTCCGCCATGCGGGTGCTGACTGATCCGGCCGACACCGGGGCGGTGACCATCTCGCTGCCGCAGGACGTGCAGGCCCAGGCGCACGACTGGCCCGCCGACCTGTTCGCCGAGCGGACCTGGCACGTCGCCCGTCCGCCGGCCGAGCCGGACCGCATCGCGGCGGCCGCCGCGTTGATCCGCACCGCCCGGCGGCCGTTCATCGTGGCCGGCGGCGGGATCCACTACGCCCAGGCGGAATCGGCGCTGGACGAGTTCTGCCGGGCGACCGGCATCCCGGTCGGCGAGACGCAGGCCGGCAAGGGCTCGCTGCTGCACGGTCACCCGCAGCTGATGGGCGCGGTCGGGTCCACCGGCACCACTGCCGCCAACGCGCTGGCCCGCGACGCCGACGTGGTGATCGGCATCGGCACCCGGTACAGCGACTTCACCACCGCATCGCGCACCGCCTTCCAGCACGACGGGGTGCAGTTCATCAACATCAACGTGGCGGCGTTCGACGCCGGCAAGCACGCCGGGCTGTCGGTGGTCGCCGACGCCGGGGAAGCCTTGCGGCAGTTGGGGTCCGCGCTGGCCGGCGACCAGCCGTACCGGGTGGACCGGGCCTACGCCGAGCGCGCCGCCCGGGAGTGGGCGCGCTGGGACGACGCCGTCACCGCCGCCTACCAGCCACCCGCCGCGGTGACCGACCCGCTGGCCGACGGGCTGCTCACCCAGAGCCAGGTGATCGGCGCGGTCAACGAGCTGTCCGACCCGAGGGACGTGGTGTTGTGCGCGGCCGGCTCCATGCCCGGCGACCTACACAAGCTCTGGCGGGTGCGCGATCCGCAGGGCTACCACGTCGAGTACGGATATTCCTGCATGGGGTACGAGATCCCGGCGTCCATCGGCATCCGGTGGGCGGACCCCGGTCGTGACGTCTTCGCGATGGTCGGTGACGGCGGCTACCTGATGATGCCCAGCGAGCTGGTGACCGCGGTCGCCGAGCGGGTGAAGGTGATCGTCGTGCTGGTGATCAACGACGGCTTCGGGTCCATCGGCGCGCTGTCGGAATCGCTTGGCTCGCAGCGGTTCGGCACCCGTTACCGGTTCCGCGACGAGTCCGGCCGGCTGGCCGGGCCGGTGTTGCCGGTGGACCTGGCCGGCAACGCCCGCAGCCTGGGTGCCACGGTGATCGAGGCCAGCTCCCCGGACGGCCTGGCCCAGGCCATCCGGGCCGCGAAGGCCGCCCCGGCGGACGGCGGACCGGTGGTGATCGCGGTGCACACCGACCCGCTGGCCGGTTCCCCGGACAGCGAATCCTGGTGGGACGTACCGGTCTCCGAGGTGTCCGAGCTGGACACCACGCAGTCCGCCTACGGCTCCTACGTGCAGGCCCGCAAGGCGCAGCGCGACCTGCTGCGGCCTACCGGCGACCCAGCAGCGACCCGATGAGCAACCGGTCCGCGGTGACGAAACCCCGCACGATGTAGGGCGCGGCCAGCAGCACCAGCAGGCCCGTCACGGCGAGCGTCGTCATCCCCGGCCAGGTATCGATGAACGCGCCGTTCCACAGCTGCGCGCCGCTGTGCCAGGTCCCGTCCGCTGCCTGCTGGGCGGGCAGGAACGGCCGCCACAGCGGATACGTCACCGTACCCAGCCCGTAGCTGTAGAGCGCGACGGCCACCGCGAACGTCGCGGGCGCCAGCCAGATCTTGATCAGGAAGTACAGCACCGCTCGCCAGGCGGCGCCGTCCCGCAGCACCGCGCCGATCAGCCCCGCCGGGCCGGGCGAGCGCCGGTGGAACGACCCGGGCGGCAGCACCGGCGTGCCCAGTAACGAGCGCGCCAGCCCGACCTGCAGGGCGCCGCCCAGCCGGGCCACCACCAGCGCCGCCATCAGCACCGGGATGCCGACATAGATCACCAGCAGCCCGGTGCCGGCGGTGAGCAGCGCGATGATCGCGGCGAAGAACGCCACAGCGGGGACCAGATCCACCACGGCATACACCAGCTCGCCCCAACTGGCCGGCGACAGGATCCCGCGGTGCGGGCTGACCGTCACCCGGCCCGGACCGTCACCGACGGCGGGGCGGGTGCCGGGGCGGCCGAGCGAACCGGTGACGAGGTGATCGGTGGCGGGCGCGTAGGTGTTCATGAATCCATGCTGGCCGGCCGGCCGGACGCCGGCCATCGGCGCAACCTGTCGATTCGGGGTGGGGATTTGCCCACCCCGGCCGGTCGGGCCTCCACCGATCGGTGGAGGCAGCGGTGTCCGCCCGGTGGAGGCGCCAGCCGTTCCGCGCCGCCAGGATCGAAGCATGTCCATGATTGATGTCCGCGATCTGCGGAAGACCTATGGCGACCGGACGGTCGTCGACGGCATCACCTTCGCCGTCGAAGAAGGCGAGATCTTCGGGATCCTCGGGCCGAACGGCGCCGGGAAGACCACCACGGTGGAGTGCATCGGCGGCCTGCGGCGCCCGGACGGCGGCAGCATCCGGGTGGCCGGGCTGGACCCCGTCCGCGAGGGCACCGAGTTCCGCGAATCCCTCGGCATCCAGCTGCAGGAGGCCAGGCTGCCGGAGAAGCAGACCGTGGCGGAGGCGCTGGAATTGTTCTCCAGCTTCTACTCCCGCCCTCGCGATTGGCACGAGCTGGCCGAGCGGCTGGGCCTGGGCGGCCAGTTGCGTAGCTACTTCGGCAAGCTGTCCGGTGGTCAGAAGCAACGCCTCTCGGTGGCGCTGGCGCTGATCGGCAACCCGCGGGTGGCCATCCTGGACGAGCTGACCACCGGGCTCGATCCGGCCGCTCGCCGCGAGGTGTGGGGCCTGTTGGAGGACCTGCGCGGCACCGGGGTCACCCTGCTGCTGGTCTCGCACTTCATGGAGGAGGCCGAGCGGCTGTGCGACCGGGTCGTGGTGATCGACCGCGGCCGGGTGATCGCCGCCGACACGCCGGAGGGCCTGGCGGCCGGCGTGGTGGCCGACCAGCGGATGAGCTTCCAGCCGTCGGCGCCGGTCGATCCGGCCCTGCTGGCCGCTCTTCCGGACGTGCACACCGCATCCCGGTCCGGCGACCGGATCGTCGTCACCGGAACCGACAACGTGGCCGGCGCCGTCATCGCCGCCCTGCTGGAGCTGGGCATCGCGGCCACCAAGCTGCGGGTGGACCAGCCCAGCCTGGACGACGCATTCGTCGCCCTGACCCGAGACGACACCCCCGTGGCCGGCGGCCACGCACCGGAAGGAGCCCGCTGATGAGCGCCGCCATCGCATTGTTGAAGAGTGAGGCCCGACTGCTGGCCCGCAATCCCGGGGTGATGCTCTGGACCGCCGTGCTACCGGTGGCCGCCGCCATCGTGCTGGCGGCCATCCCCGGAGTCCGCAAGCCGTCGGACGACCTGGGTGGGCTGAGCTTCTTCACCGTGTACCAGCCGATCCTGGTGCTGTTCGCCATCGCGCTGCTGGCACTGCAGGCGCTACCCGACGTGCTGACCCGCTACCGCGAGATGGGGGTGCTCAAACGGCTGCGCACCACGCCGGTCTCCCCCGCCCGGCTGCTGTTCGCGCAGCTGGAGGTGACGCTGATCGTCGCGGTGGGCTGCATGCTGGTGATGGTGATCGTGCCGGCCCTGGTCGGCGCGTCCTGGCCGGGCAACATCCCCGGATTCCTGATCAGCTACCTGCTGGGCGCGTGGGCACTGCTGGGCGTCGGCATGGTCGTGGCCAGCCTGTTCCGCAACGCCAAGGTGGCGGCCGGCTTCGGGACGGTGCTGTTCTTCGTGCTGCAGTTCGCCGCCGGGCTGTGGCTGCAGCGGCCGCTGATGCCGGACTGGATGCGCCATATCTCGGACTTCACCCCGAGCGGCGCCGCGGTGCAGGCGCTCACCGACACCGTCGCCGGGCACTGGCCGCAGGTGCTGCACCTGGCCGTGATGGCCGCCTGGGGCGCGCTGATGTCGGTGGTCGCCATCCGCCGGTTCAGCTGGGAGTGAGCCGGTACAGCGGCCGGGAAGGAGGCGACCACAATGGCAGTCATGGCGGTGACGCGGCAACCGGCCGGGGAACGACCCGAAGCCGTGACGGCGCGTCCGGCGCCCGCTCCCTCCGGGGCCGCCGCGGGGCCGCCGCACACCGGACCGCACCCCGCAGCGGCCGCTCCGTCGGACCCCGCAGCGCCCGCGACGGCCGATCCGGCCACGCCCGCCGGGCGGATCACGGTCGTGTCCCTCCCGGAGGGCATCGAGCTACCGGCGTACTCGCTGTGGCGGCGGATCCCGGAATGGGAGCCACGGGGGCGCTGGCTGCGCGACCGCCCGCAGATCGAATGGCCGGACACCATCTTTTCCACCACCAGGGTCCCCTGGGTGTTGCGGCTGCTGTTGGTCGCCGGCCTGGTGGCGGGACAGGCCACCATGGCAGGCGGTCTGGCCGCCCACCTGCTGGCGGCCGCGCTCATCGTGGTGTTGTGGGGCTGGATCGAATGGTGGGGCACCTGGGACCTGCGGCCGCTGTCGCGCCGGCTGGTGGCCTTCCTGGTACAGGGCGTGCTGGCAACCGCGATCATCGCGCTGTGCCCGGTCGGCGGGGTGATCGTCTGGTCGCACTACATCATCTGCGGCACCTTCTTCACCGGTCCGCTGCTGTGGGCCGGCATCACGGCCTCCAGCGCCCTGATGACCGCGATCCAAGTGGGCGGTTTCCACCGCATCGGTCACAGCTGGGCCCTCAGCGGGGGGCTGTTCGTCTTCAACATCGCGATCGGGCTGGTATCGATCGCGCTGGCCAACAGGCGGGAAGAGGCGGTGCTGCGCCGGCACGCGGCGACCCATGCCCTGCTGGCCGAGCAGCAGCGCAACGCCGAACTCCAGGCCCAGCTGATGGGCCAGGCCCGAGCCATGGGCATCCGTGAGGAGCGGGCCCGGCTGGCCCGGGAGCTGCACGACACGGTCGCCCAGGGGTTGGTCGCCGTCGTCACCCAACTGGAGGCCATTGACGACGCCGCGTTGCCCACAGCCACCCAGCGGCGGGTGGCCAACGCCAAGTCGTTGGCCCGGCAGGGCCTGACCGAGGCACGCCGCGCCGTCGACGCGCTGCGCCCGCCGGTGCTGGAGGACGCCGACCTGCCGGACGCGCTGTCCCGGCTGCTGCGCCAGTGGTCCGAGGTCAACCACATCCCGGCCGACCTGTCGGTGTCCGGCACCCCGCGTGCCACGGACGTCGATCCGGCACTGATCCGGGTCACCCAGGAGGCCCTGTCCAACGTGGCGCGGCATGCGAAAGCCCACCGGGTGGCGGCCAGCCTGGACTATCTGGACGGCGAGGTGCTGCTGGACATCCACGACGACGGCGTCGGTTTCGATCCGGACGCGCAGCGTTCCCCCTCGGCGGCCGGTGGTCATGGCCTTCCAGGCATGGCGGAACGGATTCGGTTGCTGGGGGGCGACTTCGCGGTGGAGTCCGAGCCCGGCGGCGGCTGTGTGATCAGCGCGGCGGTGCCCGGATGAGCAGCGACGTCGTCTCCGGGGCGGGCCGCGCCGACGGCGGTGGCTCCGGTGGCCCGACGGCGATCCGGGTGATCGTGGTGGACGACCATCCGGTGGTGCGCGACGGCATCCGCGGGATGCTGGAGCAGGACGATCGCATGACCGTGGTCGGGGAGGCGGCCGACGGACGGGAGGCGGTGGCGCTGGTCCGGGCGGTGGATCCGGACCTGGTGCTAATGGACCTGCGGATGCCCGGTGGTGACGGGGTGGCCGCCATCCGCGAGCTTCGTGCGGCCGACCGGATACGCCCCCGGATCCTGGTGCTGACCACCTACGACACCGACCGGGACATCTACGCGGCGATCGACGCCGGCGCGGACGGCTACCTGCTGAAGGCCACGCCGCGCGGCGAGCTGGTCGACGCCGTGCTGCGCGCCGCGTCCGGGCAGAGCGTGCTGGCCCCGACCGCGGCCCGCAGCTTGATCGACCGGGGCCGGGCGGAACTGCTCACCGAGCGCGAGTTGCAGGTGCTCTCGGCGGTCGCCCGCGGCGCGACGAACCGACAGGTCGCGCGGCAGCTGCTGGTGTCCGAGGCGACCGTCAAGACGCACCTGCTGCACCTGTATCCCAAGCTCGGGGTGCGGGACCGGGCGGCCGCGGTGCGGGCGGCCTTCGAGCGCGGCCTGCTCGGCTGATCCGGGCGGCCAGCGCGGCGTTCGCGGCCGGAACCCGCCCTGGCTGTGCGGCACCGAGGTCACTGCGCGGTATCTGCCCCCGCCGCGAGGTGACGACGGTGCCGCACAGTGCTCGGCTGTCGGGGCCGGTTCCTAGGGTGGGCTGCATGGTCTTGAACGCAGCACGCCAGCAGGTGGCCGACCGGGTGATCGGCGCACTGGCCGGACCGGAGGCCGCGCTCCGCGAGGACCAGGTGGCGGCGGTGACGGGGCTGCTGGAGCCGGGCTCCCGGGTGCTGGTGGTGCAGGCCACCGGGTGGGGCAAATCGGCGGTGTACTGGGTGGCCACCGCGATCCGGCGTGCCGAGGGCGCGGGTCCGACGCTGGTGGTGTCACCGCTGCTGTCGCTGATGCGCGATCAGGTGGCCGCGGCGGGCCGGGCCGGGCTGCGCGCCGCCACGCTCAACTCCTCGAACATCGCGGAGTGGAACGGCATCGAGTCGGGCCTGCGTTCCGGAGCCGTCGACGTGCTGCTGGTCTCGCCGGAGCGGCTGGCCAACCCCGGATTCGGCGCCAGGGTGATGGACGCGCTGTCCGGCGCCCTCGGGCTGCTGGTGATCGACGAGGCGCACGCCGTGTCGGACTGGGGGCACGACTTCCGACCGGACTACCGCCGGGTCGCGGACGCGGTGCGCCGGCTCAATCCGGACACCCCAGTGCTGGCCACCACCGCCACCGCCAACCGGCGGGTCACCGACGACGTGGCGGCGCAACTGGGCGACCAGACCCTGGTGCTGCGCGGTCCGCTGGCGCGCAGCAGCCTGCAACTGGCGGTGGTCGACGGGCTGACCCCGTTGCAGCGGTTCGCCTGGGTGGTGCAGAACCTGCCCGCGCTGCCCGGCTCCGGGATCGTGTACGCCCTCACCGTGGCGGACGCCGAGCGGCTGGCGGCCGCGATCGACCATCACCACCGCGGCGCCGTCCCGGTCGCCGCCTACACCGGCCAACTCGAGGGCGCCGAGCGGGAGCGGCTGGAGAACGCCCTGCGCCGCAACGAGATCAAAGCGCTGGTCGCCACCTCCGCGCTGGGCATGGGGTACGACAAGCCGGACCTGGGGTTCTGCGTGCACGTCGGGGCTCCGCCCTCCCCGGTGTCCTACTACCAGCAGGTGGGCCGGGCCGGTCGCGGCATCGACCACGCCGTGGTGATGCTGCTGTCCTCCACCGCGGACGAGGGCGTGTGGGAGTACTTCGCGACCGCATCGATTCCCGATCCGGCGCAGGTGCGGCGGCTGCTGGATGTCCTGCCGGGTCCGGGGAATGCGCCGGCGAGTGTGGTGGCCCTGGAGGCGGAGTCCGGGCTGCGCCGTACCAGGGTCGAGCTGATGCTCAAGCAACTGGCGGTGGACGCGGTCGTCGAGCGCGGCCCGGACGGCTGGCGGGGCACCGGTTCGGAATGGGTCTACGACGTCGCGCACTACGAGTCGGTGGTCGCGCTGCGCCGGCGCGAGGCGGCCATCATGCGGGACTACACCCGCGGTCGGCGCTGCCTGATGCAACTGCTGCAAGAGGCGCTGGACGACCCGAGCGCCGCACCATGCGGCCGGTGCAGCGTGTGCACCGGAGCGTTGCCGGACGCGTTGCCGGCGGCACCCGACATCGACGTCACGCGTGAGGTGGCCGGGCTGCTGCGTACCCAGACCCACCTGGTGGAGCCGCGAAAGATGTGGCCAGGCGGCGCGTTCGGTTCCCGCGGCCGGATTCCGCCGGGCGAGCAGCCGGAGGTCGGCCGCGCGCTGATCTTCGCCGACGCACCGGAGTGGCGGGAGTTGGTGCAGCAGGTCTTCGGCCGTGACGATGCCCCGCCGCCGGAGGAGTTGGTGGCCGCGGTGATCGCGCTGCTGGGCACGTGGCGGCGGGACTGGTCGGCCCGTCCCGAGGTGGTGGTCGGGTTGCCGGCCGGCGGTTTCCCGGTGCTAACGGCCGGACTGGTGCAGCGCATCGCCGAGGTGGGACGGTTGGCCACGGCGGAACTGTCGGTAGCGGGCACCGCGCCGGCCGATGTCTCGTCGCCGGAGGATGCGGCGTTCTGGGCGAGGGCCATCGGCGTCCCCGACCCGGCCGCGGTCGCGGGCCGGGTGGTGCTGCTCGTCACCGACGCCACCGCGTCGCTGTGGCCGGTCACCATCGCTGCGTCCAAGCTGCGCGGCGACGGCGCCGCCGCGGTACTGCCGCTGGTGGTGCACCGTCGGCCGTAGCTCGATACGGGGCGCTCGATCACTTCCAGCGGTCGCGCAGCCACCGGATCAGCACCTCCGCCTGGGCGCGCTGGAACGCCCGGATGGTCGGCAGCCCGGGCGGCGGTTCCAGCAGCGAGCTGGTGACGAAGTACCCCAGGGCCGCCGCCGACACCGCGTCCAGCGCGTCCGGGTCGACACCGGTCAGTAACGGATGGCTCGCCGCCACGTCGGCGGGGGACGGACCGCCGTCGAGCATGGCCAGTGCGGGCAGCATCAGCAGGCTGTCCACCCACGGGGCGCCGACGCTGGCGCCGGGCCAGTCCACCGCCCAGGCCGACGCGTCGGTGACGATGATGTTGTCCGGGCGGAAATCCCCGTGTACCAGCGCGGTTCCGTCGATCGCGGTGGACCATCCGGCGGCCACGCCCTCCAGTCGGTCGAGGTTCGCGGGCAGCCACGGGCCGTAGCTGGCCAGGCCGGGGTCGGCGCGGTCGACGTGGCGCCACCGGTCGAATGTGCCGGCCGCGTCGGCGATCCGCGGCAGACCGGCGATCGGGCAGGGGTCCAGCCGTGCCAATCGGACGGTGAGGTCGGTGATCCTGCCGAGTTCACCGGCCCGGCGCAGATCCGGTGCGCGCCCGTCGACGTGCTCGATGAGCAGGCAGACCCACTGCTCGCCGTCGATATCCGCATCCACCACGTCGATCAGCGCCGGCACCGGCGCCCACCGTGGCATCAGCGCCAGGACCTCGGCCTCCTCCCGGTACATCCGCACGCCCACCGGGTTGATGTGTTCGGCGATCACCTTGGCGAACACCCGGCGCCCGTCGGCGAGGCTCAGCGCACCGGCGAAACCGTTGCTGAATCCCGCCGTCACCGACTCCGCGTGCACCACGGCCGAACCGGCCAGTGCGGAGGTCCGCCGCCGGACCGCGTCCGGCAATTCCTCCCATCGCGGCCGGGGCGTTGCGGCCACTCGATACACGTGAACCCCCAACCTGGTCCCGGCGCGGTCGTCGTGATCCTCGAGTGTGCAACCCGTCCCGCCGGCGCTCCAACGCATTTCCCGGGGTCGACGGCACTTCCATCCGGGCCGAAGACATCGGCTCGCCCGACTTCAGTAGCGGACGGCCGGGAATTCGGCCCGGGCCCTGGCCAATTCCCGGCTCCACCGGCGTGACCAGCCGAAGGCACGGCGAGCCAGGCCGGTGACGTCCCCGCCGGCCGCACCGCTGGTGAAATGCAGGTACTCGCCCCAGTTCAGGTCGCGCAGATAGCGGGTGTCCACGCCGCGCGGGAAGTGCACGGCCAGCAGCGCGAAGAACCGCACCATCACTCCCGGGCCGCCACCGGTGCCGTCCCGCAGCGGACGCCACCAGTCACGGAACCAGTGCGTGCCGCGGCGCGGGAAGTCGTCCGAGGTGCGGTCGAACTGCGCGGCCGCGTCGGCTGCCCACTGCTGGCGGCCGAGTGCGGTGTACACGTCATGGATGAAGAACTCGGCCCACTTGCTGTCGCCCCAGATCGGGAACGCCGGCGATCCCCAGGCGCCGTTGTTCGCCCCTTCGACGATGTGCGAGATCTCGTGGGTGACCATGTCGTGGACGCCGCGGTCACCGTCGCGGTACGGCCCGGGGCCGCAGTCGGTGACATTGCGGTGGTCGTGGCTGGGGTCCTGGTAGCTGGACGGATGCCCGCCGGCGTAGCGGCCCTGGTGGAGGATCGAGTACAGCAGCGGGTCCGGCCCGAGCCCGCCGTAAGTCTGCTTGGTGTACTGCCAGGCGTCGTCCAGGTACGGCAGCAGCCAGGTCACCACGTCGTCCGGCACGTCCCGATCGATGTAGAGGGCGACGTGGCCCCTCGCCCCGGCGAGGCTGAGCAGTTGGTCGTGCTCGAACCAGTGCTCCTGCCAGGTCTGCGGCGGATCGCCGTTCATCACCGGAGACTACTTCTTGGCGTCCTTACCGATGGGGGCGTCGGTGGACAGCGCGGCGATGAAGGCCTCCTGCGGGACCTCGACCCGGCCGACCATCTTCATCCGCTTCTTGCCCTCCTTCTGCTTCTCCAGCAGTTTTCTCTTGCGGGTGATGTCGCCGCCGTAGCACTTGGCCAGCACGTCCTTGCGCAACGCCCTGATGTTCTCCCGGGCAATGATTCTCGAGCCGACGGCCGCCTGGATCGGCACCTCGAACTGCTGCCGCGGGATGAGTTCGCGCAGCTTGGCCGTCATCGCCGTGCCGTAGGAGTAGGCGGCGTCCCGGTGCACGATCGCGCTGAACGCGTCGACGGTCTCGCCCTGCAGCAGGATGTCCACCTTCACCAGGTCGGCCACCTGGGTGCCGGTCTCCTCATAGTCCAGCGACGCATAGCCGCGGGTGCGGGACTTGAGCGCGTCGAAGAAGTCGAAGATGATCTCGGCCAGCGGCATGTCGTAGCGCAGCTCCACCCGCGACTCGGACAGGTAGTCCATGCCGCCCAGGGTCCCCCGCCGGGACTGGCACAACTCCATGATGGAGCCGATGTAGTCGCTCGGGGCGATGATGGTGCAGCGCACCATCGGCTCGCGCACCTCGGCGATCTTGCCGGCCGGCCAGTCCGATGGGTTGGTCACGATAATCGGGCCGTCCGCTGGGCCCTCCAAGGTCACCCGGTAGACCACGTTGGGCGCGGTGGAGATCAGGTCCAGGTTGAACTCCCGCTCCAACCGGTCCCGGGTGATCTCCAGGTGCAGCAGGCCGAGGAACCCGCAGCGGTAGCCGAAGCCGAGCGCGGTGGAGGTCTCCGGCTCGTAGGACAGCGCGGCGTCGTTGAGCCGCAACTTGTCCAGCGCGTCGCGCAGCAGCGGGTAGTCCGACCCGTCGATGGGATACAGCCCGGAATAGACCATCGGTTTCGGGTCCCGGTAGCCGCCCAGTGGGGTGCTGGCGCCCTTGACCGCCGAAGTGACGGTGTCGCCGACCTTGGACTGCCGGACGTCCTTGACCCCGGTGATCAGGTAACCGACCTCGCCCACTCCCAGCCCGCCGGTGGGCAACGGCTCCGGCGAGATGATGCCCACCTCCAGCAGTTCGTGGGTAGCCCGGGTGGACATCATCTGGATGCGCTCCCGCGGGGTGATCTTCCCGTCCATCACCCGGATGTAGGTGATCACGCCGCGGTAGATGTCATAGACCGAGTCGAAGATCAATGCCCGGGCCGGTGCGTCCGCATCGCCGGCCGGTGGCGGCACCTCGGCCACCACCCGGTCCAGCAGCTCCCGCACGCCCTCGCCGGTCTTGCCGGACACCCGCAGCACATCCTCCGGTGACCCGCCCAGGATGTGCGCGATCTCCTCTGCGTACCGCTCCGGCTGGGCAGCCGGGAGGTCGATCTTGTTCAGCACCGGGATGATCGCCAGATCGTTCTCCAGCGCCAGGTACAGGTTGGCCAGCGTCTGTGCCTCGATGCCCTGCGCGGAGTCCACCAGCAGTACCGCCCCCTCGCATGCGGCCAGCGAACGGGACACCTCGTAGGTGAAGTCGACGTGCCCGGGGGTGTCGATCAGGTGCAGCACGTAGTCGGTGACGGTGCCGGCTGCGTCTCCGGTGCCGGCCACCGACCAGGGCAACCGCACGTTCTGCGCCTTGATGGTGATGCCGCGTTCCCGCTCGATCTCCATCCGGTCCAGGTACTGCGCGCGCATGGAGCGGGCGTCCACCACCCCGGTGAGCTGCAGCATCCGGTCCGCCAGCGTCGACTTGCCGTGGTCGATGTGCGCGATGATGCAGAAGTTCCGGATCCGTTCGGGCGGTGTGAACGTGGTCCGGTGCTTGATCGAAGCGGTGCCAACTTCGGGGGTCACTAGGGGCGTCTTCTCCGGTCGTGCTGGGGTGCGGTGCGATGCGCTGTCCATCGTCCCATGGCGGCGGACCGTGCCCCGCCGCCTCGCCTGCAACGGCCGGCGGTGGTGGCGGCCCACCCCGAATCGTCACCCGGCGACGATGCTCAGGCCGGTCAGGGTTCCGATGAAGATCCGGCCGCCGCTGATCGCCGGAGTGGCGAACCGGCTGGCCTTGCCGACCGCGACGGTTTGCAGGATGTGGCCGTCCGCCTGATCCAGCACGGCGAGCGTCCCGCCGGCCGGGTCCAGCGCGTAGACCCGCCCCTGCCAGACCACCGGGGAACCGGTGACGGAGTCCTCGGCTCGCCACAAGGGCTGGATCGTGCCCTCGCCGGTGATCCGGACCGCCCGCACGCCGTCCGTGCAGGGCACGAAGACCACGTCACCGTGGACCGCGGTCCCGCCAAACGAGCGGCACAGTGGTGCTGACGACACCTCGCCGCCGATGCCGCCCAGGTGGTCGGCGCGCAGCACGTACGCGATGCCGGACTTGCCGGCCTGGAACACCCATCGGTCCTGCACCAGCGCCGGACCTTGGGAGCCCAGGTCCAGGTCGGAGGCATTGTCGGACGCCCAGCTGCTGGGTGAGAACGAGTCCACCAACGTGGTCCCGTGCAGCCGCAGCACCGAATCGCTGTGGTCGTATCCGGCGTCCTCGGCCGTGGACTCGCCGTTCCCGACCGCCACCAGCAGGTCTCCCCGGTACACGGTGGGGCCGGGTGGTGTCCAGATGCCGCCCTCCCGGCCGGTCGGCACCGTGAACGCCTGCGGTGTCCCGTCACCGACCGGCACTCCCACCACGCGCCCGCGGTAGTTCCCGCAGTCGCCGGCCAGGCCGCCGAACGGCACCCAGACCCGGCCACCGGTCAGGGTCAGGGCGCCGCGTTGCTGCATCGCCGACCGGTCGACACCGGGCAGGTCGACCGAGCGCTGCCAGCGGGTCTTTCCGGTGCCGGCGTCGAGCGCGAAGAGTTCGTGGTCGGCGGACGGCCCGAGCGAGGCGACCACGAACACCGTGTCCGACCCCTCGTCGTACACCGGGGTTCCGGTGATGCCGAGCGGGTCGATGTTCCCGCACGGCAGGGCGCTGCGCGGGGTGGGATCACCGAGGTTGACGTGCCAGCGGACCGGGCCGTCGGCCTGCATGCCGTACACGCTGTTGTGCTCGGTGGCCACCACCAGCAGCGATCCGGCGACGATCGGCGAGGCGTACACCGCGCCGTCCAGCGCGATGGTGACGGAGCTCAGTTCCTCCGGTGCGGCCGCTTCCGTGGAGGGCGCGGACGGCTGCGCGTCCGGGGCCGGTGCCACACCGGTGCGCTGCAGGTCGCCGTGGTAGGTGGGCCAGGGGGTCAGTGGTTCGGTACCGGCCGGTGCGACGGGGCCGGCGCCGTGAGCGGCGTCGGCCGGGCCGGCCGGCGGGCCGCCGGAGCAGCCGGCCAGCAGCAGCACGGCACAGAGCCCGGCGATCGCCGCGCGGCGCAGCATGATCCCACCATAGGCTCCCGGTGCGGGCCAGGGCGGACGCGCAAATACCGTCCCCGGCCCGCCGGATAGGGTGCGGGCATGAGCGCGATCACGCTGTATCACAACACGTCCTGCTCCACCTCCCGGCGCGCGCTGGACGCGGTGACGGCGGCCGGAACCGACGCGGCGGTGGTGCAGTACCTCAAGACGCCGCTGGATCGCGAGCAGCTGCTGGAGCTGATCGGCAAGCTGGAGGACCCGCCGCAGGATCTGGTGCGCAAGGATCCGTTCTTCCACCAGCAGGGCCTGCGCGCCGAGGACTACCGGACCCCGGAGCAGGTGGCCGATCTGCTGGTGCGGTTCCCCCGGCTGATGCAGCGCCCGGTGCTGGTGCGCGGCGACCGGGCGATCATCGGACGTCCACCGGGCCGGGTGCCCGAGTTCCTGGCCGGGTGAGATCCGCCCGGTGCGGTGAGCGGCGGACCGTGACGGGATGCCGCTGTGTTGACGTCAGGACCCGGATCACAGCTGCAGGGTGCCGCGGATCAGCGTGCTGCTGGCGCCGCCCACCCAGATGTCTCCGGAGTCGTCGGTGGTGACGTGCACGTCGCCGGATCGACCCAGCGCGGTGCCCTGGCGCACCCGGTACGACCGCGGAGCGAGGCCGGAACGGGTCAACCACAGGGCGAACCCCGCGTTCAGGCTGCCCGTCACCGGGTCCTCCACTACCGATAGCCCGGGTGCGAAGGCCCGCACCTCGTAGTCGGCCGGACCCCCGGTCGGATGCGGGCCGATCAACCCGATCTTCAGGTCGCCCATGGCGGCGAAGTCCGGCCGCACCGCCAGCACCTCCTCGGCCGAGCCCAGCACGACGCCGATCCAGCCCGGCCCGTTGTCGATCCAGGCGGACTCGCGGACGTCCGGGGCGGAGACCCGAAGGGTGGCGAGCACCTGTTCCATCGTCGCCGGATCCACCGGGCCGGAACGCAGCAGGTCCGGGGCCTTGAACGCGAGCCGGTCGCCGTCCCGGCGCAGCTCGACCAGGCCGATGGCGCACTGCTGCACCACACGGTCCTGCGATGCCGGCCGGCCTCCGGCCTGCAGCCAGGCATGGGCGCTGCCGAGCGTGGGATGACCAGCGAACGGCAGTTCCCCGCCGGGTGTGAAGATCCGCAGCCGGTAGTCGGCGGCCGGGTCGCTGGGCTGGACCAGGAAGGTGGTCTCGGACAGGTTCGTCCAGTGCGCGAATGCGGCCATCTGCTGGTCGGTGAGTCCATCGGCACCGTGCACCACCGCCACCGGATTGCCGGTCAGCGGGGCCGGGGCGAACACGTCCACCTGGGAGAAGTCATAGCTCGGCATGCGCTCCATGCTGCTCCGGGCGGCGGACGGGCCGCACCCCGGGCTCCCCCGGTCACAAAGGCGTCCGCCCAATCACACCGGCGTCCGCCCGGTCACACCGGCGCACGCCCCAGGAACGCCAACAACCGCTGCTGGTCGTCCGCGCCCTCCGGTGCCGGAAGCTCTGGCCCGAACGCGCCGGAGGAGCGCATCATGTCGCCCATCCCGTCCCCGAAGGACCGGACGAACCGGATGTCCTCCTGCGGAATCCGATCGTCCACGCCGGTCGCATGGGCGATGTCCCAACCGTGCACCACCAGATCGACGCTGAAGAAGCTGCCGAGCGTGTCGGCGAGGCTGGCCGGCCCCTGGAAGCCCTGGTATTCCGTCCGCGCCAGTTCCGGATCGTCCAGGATGCGCTGCACCTCGTCCCGGACATGACCCCAGGCCGCCCGCGGGTCGTCCTGCACGGCGGGTCCGTCCGGGATCGTCAGCCCGGCGCGGCCCACGAAGTCCCGCTGGCTGGTAATCACGTGCCGCAGCACGTCCCGCGCGGTCCAGCCGGCACACGGCGACGGGCTCTCCCACCGATCCGCGGGCACCGACCCGACGATGCGGGTGAATCCGGCCGCCAACCGGCGGAAGCGGTCGGCAACGCTCTCAAGACGTTCCGCTGGCTGTGTCATGCCAGCCCTCCATTCCCCGATCGACTCGATCCCCCCATGGTCCGTGTCCCTGGGCGCCGGCACTTGAACATTCGCGACAGATGCCGCCGTCCGACCACCGTGGCCGGTCGATCCGACCGGCGATCACCCGGACGCGGAATCCAGCGCCCGCAGGGCAACGGCGACGCCGCGGTCGGTGTCGGTCATGTCGACGGTGACGCGGCTCCCGTCGCGGGCCTTGTCCCAGGGAACGTACCCAGCCGCGGTGACCTCGTCCCAGGTGGGCACGCGTTGGCCGGCCAGGTCGGGGCGTCGGGCCTGCACCCGCGCGCGGTGTTCCGCCGGGTCCGGCAGCACCGTCTCCAGGACGGTGAGTCGCGCTCCGGTGCGCTGCGCGAGCGCGACCCATCCGGCCCTGGCCTCGGGGACCGGATTGACCGCATCGATGATCACGCCGGTTCCGGCGGCCAGCGTTCCGGCCGCGATCTCATGCACCACCGCGTACCCGAGCACACCGGGATCGGCCGTCCCGCCGCGCTGCAGCACCGTCTCCACCGCATCCACCCGCAGGTATGCCGCACGAAGATGAGCGGCCAACCGGCGCGCGAGGGTGGTCTTGCCGGTGCCGGGGCGGCCGGCCAGTACCACCAGCCGGGGCCCGCTCGGGGCGGCCTGCCGGTCCGATCGCCACATCGCGATGGCGGTATCCACCAGTGACACCGTCGGCACGCCGGCGACGTCGGCGAGCGGTATCCAGCGGGCCTCGTCGGTGCTGCCGCCGATCTCGTTGGTCAGCACTCCGCCGACGATCCGCGCGCGGTAGATCATGCGGACCGCCTGCAACGGTCGCGGGATCCCGCTCAGCCGTTCCGCGGCCGGTATGGCGAGCACGTCGGTGCCCAGCAACCCGTCGAGTTCGACGTGATAGCCGGTCTCTTCGCGCACTTCCCGGACGGCGGCCCGCTCGGGTGTTTCGCCGAGTTCGACGCCGCCTCCGGGCAGGGTCCAGCGGGGCTCCGTCGGTCCGTTCCACAGCGCGAGCAGGATGCGGTCGGCGTCATCGACGATGACCCCATAGGCGGCGAACCTGGTGTCGAAAGCGCGGGTTGTCACGATCAGCCATTGTTCGCCCCTGGTGCGGGGCACCACCGGCATCCCACGCCGCATCGCGTGGCAGGGTGGTGCGGTTGGTAGTTCGCCGGAGCAAGGAGTGGATGATGGGCACGATCGCGGTCACCGGTGGTCATGTGGTTCCGGTGCTGGGGGATCCGTTCGACGGCACCGTGCTGGTGGAGGACGGCACCATCACCGCGCTGGGCCCGGACGTGGTGGTTCCGGGCGGGGCCCAGGTGGTGGATGCCACCGGACGGTGGGTGCTGCCCGGGTTCATCGACGCCCACACCCACCTGGGGGTGCACGAGGAGGCCGAGGGGTGGGCCGGGCAGGACACCAACGAGATGACCGACCCGGTGACGGCGAGCGTTCGGGCGCTGGATGCCATCAACCCGTACGAGATGGGTTTCGACGACGCGCTGTCCGGCGGGGTGACGACGGTCAACGTCAATCCCGGGTCGGGCAATCCCATCGGCGGGCTGACGGTGGCCGTGCACACCCACGGTCGCACGGTCGACGACATGGTGCTGCGGTCCCCGTCCGGGCTGAAGTCCGCGCTGGGCGAGAACCCCAAGCGGGTGTACGGCGAGGCGAAGAAGACGCCGTCCACCCGGCTGGGCACCGCCGCGGTGATTCGCGGGGCGTTCGTGGACGCCCAGAACTACGCCGAGCGGCACGCCCATGCCGAGCCCGGGAAGGCCGCACCGGACCGCGATCTGAAACTGGAGGCGCTGGGCATGGTGCTGCGCCGGGAGATCCCGTGGCGGCAGCACTCGCACCGGGCCGACGACATCGCCACCGCCGTCCGGATCGCCGAGGAATTCGGCTACCAGCTGGTGATCGACCACGGCACCGAGGCGCATCTGATGGCGGACCTGCTGGCGGCCAAGGACATTCCGGTGCTGATCGGCCCGCTGTTCACCTCCCGGTCCAAGGTCGAGCTGCGCAACCGGTCACTGGCCAATCCCGGCCGGCTGGCGCAGGCCGGGGTGCGGATCTCCATCATCACCGACCACCCGGTGGTGCCCATCCACTTCCTGGTGCACCAGGCCAGCCTGGCGATCAAGGAGGGGTTGGACCGGGACACCGCCCTGCGGTCCATCACCATCAACCCCGCCGAGGTGATGGGGGTGGCCGACCGGGTGGGGTCGCTGGAGCCGGGCAAGGACGCCGATCTGGTGTTGTGGACCGGCGATCCGCTGGATGTCATGCAACGGGCCGTCGCCACCTGGATCGGCGGCCGCGAGGTGTACTCCTACGACGAGGCCAGCAGGACCGGCACGGTCGCGCCGCGATGAGCGGGGCACATCGCAGCCGCGACTCCGCCGACCACGACGGTGACGGAGACCGCGACGCGATCGCGCCACTGAGCCGCGACCAGGCAGCCGCGCTGGCCCGCGCGCTGACCGATCTGGTGGGTACGGCGCGCACCGCGCTGCTCGGCGATGGGGACGGGTCGGCGGCGCTGCGGGCCATCCGGGACCATCTCGGTATGCCGCACGACGAGGCCGTCCGGGTGTCGGTGGATGTGCCTGTGTGGCAGCACGTCTCGGTGCATCGAGGAGTGGAGGAGCACCGGCGGCAGGTCAGCCCGGACGCCGACTGGTTCGGTCTGTCCGCCAGTGCGGGCATGCATCGGCAGCACATGGAGTTGCCCGGTCTGCTGGAGCAGGATGCGGCCAGGGGCGCCGAGCGGCTCAGCCGACCGGACTTCGTCACCGCCGCCACCGGCCCGCACTCCACGCAGGAGGTGGTGGCCTTCGGCCTGCTGTGCACCACGGCCCCGGGCGGGGCACCGGCGGTGCTGGCGCTGCGGCTGACCCAGGTGCACGGGCCGATGCAGGTGACCCTCGAGGTGATGTGCGGTGAACGGCCCGACGCCGTGGCGCTGCTGGACCGGCTGACCGAATTGACCGAGCAGCACGACATCATCCGGGGACAGGTGGTGACCTTCGGCGTCAACGAGCACATGGGGAACGAGCTGGTCAGCTTCCTGCCGCGACCCGGGCTGGCCCCGGATGCGGTGATCCTGCCCGATGGCGTGCTGCAGACCATCGAGCAGCACGTCGTCGGACCGGCCGAACGGGCCCAGCGGCTGCGGGACGTCGGCATGCATCTCAAGCGTGGCCTGTTGCTGCACGGCCCACCGGGCACCGGCAAGACCCACACGGTGCGCTATCTGATGGGGCGGCTGCGGTCGGCCACGGTGATCGTGCTGTCCGGGATGAGCCTGCGGTTCATCGAGCAGGCGGCAGCGATGGCCCGGCGGCTCGCCCCCACCGTGGTGGTGATCGAGGACGTGGATCTGGTCGCCACCGATCGGTCCTTCTCCCCCACCGGAAACCCGTTGCTGTTCAGCCTGTTGGACGCCATGGACGGCGTGGCCGCGGACGCCGATGTCACGTTCGTGTTGACCACCAACCGGGCCGCCGACCTGGAGGCGGCGCTGACCCAACGACCGGGCCGGGTGGATCTGGCGGTGGAGATTCCCCGGCCGGACGCCCCCGCCCGGCGCCGGCTGTTCGAGCTGTACCGCGGCCGGGCGCAGCTCAGCACCGACCTGGACCGGGCCGTGGCGGTGACGGAGGGCTCGACCGCCTCGGCGATCAAGGAACTGATGCGCCGCGCCGTGCTGGCCGCGCTGCAGGGCGACCCCAACGCGGACCCGGTCGTGGTGGACGGCGACGTGCTGGGTGCCGTGCTCGCCGACTACACCTCCGAGCGAGCCGCGCTCAGCCGCTCGCTGCTGGGCGCCGCAGGCGACGACGGTCCGGACCCGGCCGGGCCCGCCACCGGCTCCCCGGCACGGCCGGGAGTGGCACCCACGGCCCATAGCGGCTGGACGGCCTACCGGCCGCGCCGGTGACGGATGTCCCTGCCCGGGCACAGAATGCACGGCATGACCGGCCGGCGGAGGACCGAGGTGGACCGACATGGGCAGCAGGCAGACCGATCCGGATGCGCAACGGCGGCGGCGCAGCGGGCAGCAACTGTTCGACAGCCTGACCGCCTCCTATGACGGGCGTCCGGATGTGACGCGGGGCCGGATGTTCGCCTCGGAGGGTCTGGCCGTGCGGGGCAAGTTCTTCGCCTTCGTCGGGCCGGACGGGCGTCTGGTGGTCAAGCTGCCACAGCACCGCACCCAGGACCTGATCGAGAGCGGCACGGCCGAGCGGGTGAACCTGGGCGGGCGCTCCATGCGGGAGTGGGTGTCGCTACCGCTGCCGAGCACCGGTGAGGACACCGCGGCCTGGTCGAATGCCATCGCCGAGGCCCACGCGTTCCTGGCCGGGTCCTGACCCTGCCCGCGACTGGCCCGTACCGTGACTGGGTGATCGCTCCGACCCGACGCGCGGCCCCGCGGCGCCGGCATGGTGCGGGCGGGTGGTTTGCGGCGCTGCTGGTCGCGGCGATGGCGGTGGCCGGTTGCGGTACGTCGACCGGATCGGCGCCCGACCGGTCCGGCAGCGCCCGGGGCGGCACTACCGCGGTGTCGAGCGGCGGGACGGCCGCGTTCGAAACACCGCCCGGATCGGCAGGCGGCCGATCCTCCCGGCCGGCCCACTTCCCGAGCACGTCCGCGTCGGAAGAAGGAGGACCGACTTCGGAGTCGAATGGAACCGCGGTATCCCCGTCACCGTCGCTCGGCAGCGCGGGATCACCGTCACCGTCGCTCGGCAGCGCAGGATCCCCGTCACCGTCGCTCGGCAGCGCGGCATCCCCGTCACCGTCGCTCGGCAGCGCGGGATCACCGTCACGGTCGGTCGGCGCCGGCCCGGCGGCGCCGTCACCGTCGCTCGGCACCGCGGGATCCCCGTCACCGTCCGGCGGCGTCACTGCGGGAGCGGCGCCGCTACCGCGGATCGGCGTCACCGGCGTCAACGACGCGGAGTGCCGGTCGGCAGAGCCGCCGGTGGTCCTGCTGCACGGCTCCTTCTCCACCGTGGCCTCCAACTTCTCCGCCCTGGTGCCGGCGCTGCAATCCTCCGGCCGGTGCGTCTACGGACTGGAGTACGGCCACGGCGGTGTGGACGGCGTGCGCGAGTCGGCCGCGGCGGTCGCGGAGTTCATCGCGACGGTCCGGCACGCGACCGGCGCCGACCTCGTCGACGTCGTGGGCTACTCACAGGGCGGGCTGGTGCTGCGAACCGCGCTCCGGCTGGACGGGCTGGCGCCCGCGGTGCGGGTGGCGGTACTCATCGCCCCGTCCTTCCACGGAACCACCGCCCCACTGGCCCGCGCCGTGCCCGCCTCCGTGTGTCCGGCCTGCGCCGACCAGGTGGCCGGTTCCGCACTGCTGCGTCAACTGGCGACCGGTGGGGACCTGGACGGTGCGGTCCGCTATGCGGTGGTGACCACCGCGGACGACGCCGTCGTCACCCCGGTGTCCTCGCAGATCCCCGACGGCCCGCCCGATCGGGTCCGGTCCCTCTCCGTGCAGCAGGTGTGCCCCGGCGCGCACGTCGATCACGTGGCACTTCCTGGCTATCCGGGCGTGGTGCGCTGGGTGGTCGCGGCGCTGGACACCGACGGGCGGCCCGCGGCCAGCGCCCTGACCTGCGGGTGAGCGCGGTTTGAGCCGGTCGGGCGGTAACTGGTACGCTCGATCTTCGGTGTGCGCCCCCGCGCGCCGCCACCAGTCCCCGACGAAACGAAGGCAAATCCGGCGTGGCCAACATCAAGTCCCAGATCAAGCGCAACAAGACCAACGAGAAGGCGCGGCTGCGCAACAAGTCGGTCAAGTCTGCGCTGAAGACGGCCGTGCGCCGGTTCCGCACCGCGGCCAATGCGGGCGACAAGGACACCGCGCTGGCGGAGCTCGCCGTGGCGTCCCGCAGCCTGGACAAGGCCGTGAGC
Source organism: Nakamurella sp. (assembly GCA_035708025.1). GTDB lineage: Bacteria > Actinomycetota > Actinomycetes > Mycobacteriales > Nakamurellaceae > Nakamurella. The sequence continues at coordinate 25,714 of DASSTH010000030.1, forward strand.
AAGGGCGTCATCCACGCCAACCAGGCCGCGAACCGCAAGTCCGCGATGGCCCAGCGCGCCAACTCGCTGTAAGACTCTTCCGGCGGTCATTCAACGGCCGCCCACCGCACGGCGGTGCCATCAGCCTCTCCGGGCCGATGAGCACCGCCGTTCCGCGTCTGTGCCCTGCGCATGGCTGTGCTGGCCCGGCCATCGCGCGATGAGTGCACCGCTTGCCGCACACGTTTCTGGCACCGCACCCGTTGACTGCACCGCGTGCCGCGCAAAATGGCCGTTTCGCGTGGCTGGCGGTTCACTCAACGTCGGGGCGCGGTCGCCATGACGCCAACTCCCCCACAAGCCGGCGCCAATGGGGTGGCTGCGAAGCGTCAGCGCATCCGGCGGGCCCGCCCCAGATCCAGCACCGCGCGCTCCAGTGCATAGTCCGCGTCCGCGGCCTGGCCCTTGACGTCCGCGTTCAGCTCGGCCACCACCGCCATCGCCCGGGCGAGTCCGGCCGCCGACCACTGCCGGGCGGGGCCCCGCGCCCGGTCGATCTTCCACGGCGGCATGCCGAGCTGGGCCGCCAGCTGGTACGGGTTCCCGCCACCCGCGCCGGCCACCTTGGCGATGGTGCGGACCCCGTCGGCCAGCGCGTCGGCGATCACCACCTGGGGGACGCCGATGCCGATCGCCCAGCGCAGCGCCTCCAGCGCGCCCGGGACGTCGCCGGCCACCGCCAGGTCCGACACCGTGAAGCCCGACACCTCGGCCCGGCCGCGGTGATACCGGCGGACGGCGGTCTCGTCGATCATGCCGCCGGTGTCCGCCACCAGCTGGGACGACGCGGAGGCCAGTTCGCGCAGGTCGTTGCCGACCGCGTCGACCAGCGCCGCGACCGCCTCCGGTGTCGCCGTCCCGCCGGCCGCCTTGATCTCCCGCCGGACGAACTCGATGCGGTCACCCGGCCGGGTGATCTTGGCGCACTCCAGCACGGTGGCGCCCGCCTTGACCAACCCGTCCGCCAGTGGCTTGTTGCGGGCACCACCGGAGTGCTGCACGGCGAGGGTCACGCCCTCCACCGGCGCCGCGGCGTACCCGAGCAGCGCCGTCGCCAACTCCTTGGCCGCCTCGTGGGCGCCGCGGATCACCACCACCCGAGGCTCGGCGAACAGGCTCGGCGCCACCAGATCCGCGAACTCGCCCACCCCCAGTCCCGCCGCGGCCGCCTCGCGACGCTCGGTCTCCGGGTCGGCGCGCTGAGCCCCGGCGACCACCCGCTGGATCGCCCGGTCCACCAGCAGCGGCTCGTCCCCGCGGATCAGGACCAGCGCGGGCGGGGCGGAAGTGGGCACGTCCGACATGCTGCCAGGCCGGGCCGACTGCCCGCGATCGGCTACCGTTGCCCGGGTGAGCGTGGATGTGCGCATTCCCACCCTGCTGCGCGGCTACACCGGCGGGGCGGCCTCGGTGGCCGCCGCTCCGGGCAGCGTGCGGCAACTGCTGGACTCGCTGGAAACGGCATATCCGGGGATCCGAGCCCGGGTGCTGGACGAGACCGGATCGGTGCGCCGGTTCGTCAACATCTACGTCGGCGAGGACGACGTGCGGTTCGGGGACGGACTGGACACGGTCGCGACCGACGGAGCCACCGTCTCGATCATCCCGGCGGTCGCCGGGGGCTGACCGCTGCCCCGGGGACGGCTAGCGCCGACGGTCCTGCTCGGCGCCCGCGACGTCGATGCCGAAGAGGGTGTGCAGCGCCCGCAGGTAGTCCGTCTCGTCACCGCTGCGGGCCAGCATCCGGGCGCGGACCGTCGGGGTGTGCAGCAGCGAGCGGGCCATCCGGTGGGCCGCCCGCTCCACCTCGGCCGCCACCTCCGGTGGTACTCGGCTCAACAGCCGGTCCAGTTCCCGCTGCACGGTGCCGGTGACGTGCTCGCGCAGTGCCACCACGGCGGGATCCAGCCGGCGGGCGGCCAGGTCCCGCTCGAAGTCGGCCACGCCCTGCACCACCAGTTCGGCGGCGGCCGTCACAGCGGCGCCGGAGACACCGTCGGCGGCGCGCGCGGCGGTGGTCAGGTCTATCACCTCGACCCCGGTCAGCTCACGGACCTCCGGCGGCACGTCCTGGCGCAGCGCGAGATCGACGACGCACAACGGCCGTTCCCGCTCCGCCAGCACGGGACCCACCAACCCGGAGTCCAGCACCGTCGCCCCGGTGCCGCTGCAGCTGACCACCAGTTCGGACTCGGCCAGCACCGCGGGCAGCTCTGCGGTGCTCACGGCGCGCAGCCCGCGGCGGGCGGCGAAACCCGCCTGGCGGCCGCTGGGCGAGTACACCGCGACCTGGGTGCAGCTCCGGTCGCGCAGCGCGGCCGCCACCACCCGGGCATAGGCGCCGGTCCCGACCAGCAGCACCGCCGCGCCCGACAGCGGGCCGATGCGCCGCTCGGCGACATCCAGCGCGACTGTGGCGACGGAACGTCCGGCCGCACCCAGGTCGGTGCGCGTCGCGACGCGCTTGGCAGTCCGTGCGGCCGACTGGAACAGCAGGTGCAGCACAGGGCTGGCCGACCCGGCTGTCTGGGCGCGGCGCAGCGCGGCGGACACCTGGCCGGAGATCTCCGCCTCGCCCACCACCATGGAATCCAGCCCGGACGCGACCCCGAACAGGTGCGCGGCTACCGGCGAGCCGGCCCGCACCTGCAGCAGGCCGGAGACCTCGGACCT
>DASSTH010000031.1:0-3740 GCA_035708025.1 Nakamurella sp.
TTTGTGTCTTTCACATACTGGCGGGCTGTGCTTGGCTGGGCCATATGGTTTCGCGGCAACCCGCCTCCGAGCGGCTTGTGTCTTTGTCACAGGGACTGTCACCGGAGTTGTCGGAGGTGCTGGCGCGCATCGAGGCGGCCCTGGACGACATCGCCGCCGAGGTGTTCGGCCAGGTGTGGGGCGTTCCGGGCTACGACGAGGAGCACCTGCCGCCGTCCGATCTGGTGGGGTTCCTGGGGCCCAACCTGCGGGCCATCGTGCGCAGCCTGCGATCCGGCGGCCAGCCGGAGGGCGATGCGCTCGCCGCCGCCCGGCGGATCGGCGAGGTGCGGGCCCTGCAGGGCGTGCCGATCGACGCCGTCATCCAGTCCTGGTCCACCGCCGAGCGGGTGCTGCGCGAGCACCTGCTTCAGTTCGCGGACCGGCTGACCACCGGCGACCTGCGGGACTGCGTGCACCGGCTGGCGATGCTGTTCGTGGCGCTGACCCGGGCATCGGTGGACGCCTACCGGACCACCCAGGACGAGGTGACGGCGCACTACGACCGGCTGACCACCGACCTGCTGTCCCGGCTCACCGGGGAGCAGCCGGCCGACCCGGACGAGATCCGGCGCCGCGCCCGCACCATCGGCGTGGACCCGTCGGCCGGCTACGCGGCGGTGACGATCGCCGTGGCGGGCGCCGACCGCTCCCCGGAACCCCATGCGTACCTGCGGATCCAGCGGCACCTGCTGGCCACCGTCGGCGCCCGGGTGACCGGCCGGGTGCTGGTCGGCACCATGGACGAGTTCCCGCTGCTGCTGGTGCCGGCCGAGGGCGGCACCGAGGCGCTGGAGGCCCAGTTGCGGGCGGCGCTGGACCACCTGCCGGGGCCGGAGGCGGTGATCGCCGGAGTCGGGGCCGAGGTGGCCGCGCTGCCCGCCGCCGGCCCGGCGTGCCGGCAGGCCCGGGACGCGTTGGAGATCGGCCGGCGGCTGGCGATCGACGACCCGGTGGTGCGGTTCGCCGACGTGGCCGCGGATGTGCTGCTGCTGCGCAACCCGGACGTGGCCGCTTTGCTGGCCGGCCGGTTGGCGCCGCTGGCCACCCGGCCGGAGCTGCTGCAGACCCTGCGGACCTATCTGGAGTGCGGCATGTCGGCCCGGGAGACCGCGCGCCGGCTGTACCTGCACCCGAACACGGTGCCGTATCGGCTGAAGGTGGTCGAACAGTGCCTGGGCCGCGAACTGTCCACCGTCGCGGCCGATCCGGTGACGGTGCTGGGGTTGCGGGCGCTGGCCATGGGCGCCGCGCCCTAACCGGAAGCCCCCGCCCGCACGTCACCGGGTCGACTACCTGTCGACGCGGTACGGCGCGCCGTCAGGTAGTCGACCCCAGCAGGGACAGCGGCATCACCGCTCGCGGAACGGGAAGCGCGCCACCTCCAGATCGCCGAGCGGCTCGACGAAGATCGGGATACCGGTCACCGCCCAGGCGATGCCGAACCAGACGCTGTCCGTGCCCGACCACCGCCGGATGATGATCTCGTAGGTCTCGCCGCGGCGGGCGGAGAACTCCGCCACCTCGTAGCTGTTGTCCCAGGACGCCGCCGTCGCGACCTGCACGCCCCGGCTGTCCCGGACGATCAGGTCCAGGTCGACGGTGAGCACGGAGGCCAGCGGGATACCCAGGAACGAGACGATCTTGCTGTCCCAGGCCAGTGCCACCTTCACCCTGGGGGAGAAGGTGAATCGCGGCACCTGCACGTGGTAGCGGAAGGTGGCGAGCCGGTTGCTGCCGATGTCCCCGGAGCTCAGCGTCCCGACGTCCCACCCGCGGCTGGACGCGGGGGCGTTCCGCCAGCGGCGCTGCTGGGCGATGCGGACCCCGGCCTGCGCATCGACCGCGCCCGATCCGTCGGAGGCGTCGTTCCGGCTGGCCACGTCCACCCACCAGGTCTGGTCGGAGATGTTCCGGCCGGCGCTGGCCAACAGGATGGCCCGGCAGCCCTCCGGCCAGGAGCACAGCACCGAATCGACGTCCTGCAGCAGCGCGGTCACCCCGGCGGTGGCCGGTGCGGCGAAGCTGGTGCCGGACATGGTCTGCCCGTTGGCGCTGACGCTGGTGCCGTTGGCCGCCAGCTCGGGCAGCTCGCGGTCGCCGTGCGCGGACGCCGGGTTGCGGAACACCGAGTCACCGGACATCGCCCCGGCGGTGTCGTCGTGGTTGCCGATGGACAACGTGTTGTAGCCCTTGTGGTTCACGTATTCGCTTGCGGGTGGGTCGATGTCGTCCGGGTCGGTGGACCAGAAGTTGCCGGCGGCCTGCACGATGGTCGGATACGGCCAGCGCAGCGCCAGGTAGTCCTTGAGCACGTCGTCGGCCTGCAGGCCGGAGGCGCCCGGTTCGCTGCCGCGGTGGAAGCTCTGGCTGATCACCGTGCAGCCCTGCCGCGCGGCCCAGCGCAGCGCGTCGTTGCTGGAGCTGTTGGCGGAGAACAGATCGCAGTCCGGGGCGTGGCCGTGCGGCTTGTTGGGTTCGACGTTCTTGACGATGGCGTGCGTCAGCCGGGCGTGGTTGCTGGCCGAGGGGCTGCTGGTGAAGCGGCCGGCCAGCGACAGGTTCGTCGTCACGCTCGGCCCGTCCTCGAACACCGCGACCCGCACGCCGGTGCCGTCGAAGCCCATGTTCTGGGCGCGATCGGACCGGGCCACCGCGATCGAGTTGGCCAGGTCGGTGATGGCCGTGCGATCGTTCAGGAACACCGCGCCGACCGCATCGGCCTTCGCCAGCTCGCGGACCTGCTTGGCCGGCACGGTGATCTCCACCATCGGTACGTCGTCGTCGATGCGGTCGGCCCCGTCGGCGCCGTCCGCCCGGTCGCCCCTACCGGTACGCGCGGCCTTGACGTCCACTCCCAGCCGGGTCAGCGTGCGGGCCAGCGACGACATCGCCCGCTTGGCCACCTCGGCCTGTTCCCGTTCGGCGGCAGGCGGTTCGGTCATCCTGCGGTCGGTGGGCTTCTCGTAGCCGGTGACGTCGGTCTCGATGCGCGGCCACACCACCACGTCCACCGGCTCGTCGTCGCGGGTGTTCTCCAGGTGCCGCCACAGGGTCTCGTGCAGCTTGCCGAAGCGCTTGGCCCGGCGCTGGTCCAGATCCCGCAGTACCTCCTCGGCGTTCACCCGGTTGCCGCTCTCGTCGAAGGCCAGGTCGACCGCCTCGCCCTTGTCCCGGTGCACCGCCTTGATGATCTCCAGGTAGCGCTCGCCGTCCGCCGCGCGGACGCCCGGGTCGATCCGGGTGGCGTCGAGCTCGCCGACCGACAGGTGCACCGCGTGCTCGACCCGCAGGTCGCGCGGCACGTCGCCGGCGAAAGCGCCCACCACGAACGGGATGCTGAGCCGGTCGGTGAGCCGCTCACCCTTGGTGTCCAGCAGCTCGTCCACGACGAGCTCGTGGGCGCCGGGTGCCAGATCCTTCGTCGGCACCTGGATGACGCGACCCCGCTTGGCTACCGCAACCGTGGTACGGACCACTCGATCGCCCTGTCGGACGCGCACGCTGGCTTGCGCCGACCGGGGGTCGACGGGCCGCTCACACTGCAGTTCGAGAGTCGCGCCGGCGGTGATGATCTCGCCCGGGACGACTGTGACAACGATGGTGTCCATACAGCAATGAGGCGCACCTGACAGCGCTGATACTCGCCCGCACAAGACCCGGGAACGGCTCGTCGCCACGTCACGCGCCCGGAGTCCCCA
>DASSTH010000032.1:0-3105 GCA_035708025.1 Nakamurella sp.
AGCGTGCGGGAGCCGGCGGTGACCAGGTCGGCCAGGATCCGGGCCGCCTCGGCCGGCGCGGACCGTCGTAGCGGCTGGTGCTCGGCGGCGGCGAGGGCGGTGCTGGCGCTATCCGCGGTGCTGGCGGCATCCGCATCGCCGTCATCCTGGCCGCCGGGAGCCGTCGTGTCGCCGGTGCGCCCGGGTTCGGGCAGCAGCGGCGGTTCCCACAGCACGAAGTCGCTGCCCGGATGCGGCGCCGCGTCGTCGGTGACGGCTAGCACCGGCGAGCCCACCAACCGGGATGCGGCCGCTGCCGGGTCCGCGACGGTGGCGGACGCCAGCACGAAGACCGGCTCCGAGCCGTAGAACCGGGCCATCCGGCGCAGCCGGCGCAACACCAGCGCCACGTGCGAGCCGAAGACGCCCCGATAGGCGTGGCACTCGTCGACCGCCACGAACGCCAGCCGGCGCAGTACCCGGGACCAGCGGGTGTGCGCGGGCAGCACGCCGCAGTGCAGCATGTCGGGGTTGGTCAAGATCAACCGGCCGTAATCGCGGGCCCAGTCCCGGTCGCTCAGCGGCGTGTCCCCGTCGTAGGCGGCCGGTCGGATCCCGGGCAGCGCCAACGATTCCAGCGTCTCCAACTGGTCGGCGGCCAGTGCCTTGGTGGGTGCGAGGTACAGCGCGCAGGCCTTGCCGTCGGCCAGCAACCCGGCGAGCACCGGAAGCTGGTACCCCAGGGACTTCCCGGACGCGGTGCCGGTGGAGACCACCACGTGCCGACCGGCATGGGCGGCCTCGGCGACCGCGATCTGGTGCGCCCAGGGCCGGGCGATGCCGCGGCCCTGCAACGCCGTCACCAACTCGGCCGGCGCCCAGGCCGGCCAGTCGGCGGTCCGCGCCGGGCGGGCCGGGATCCGCTGCACGTGCCGGATCGGATCCGGCCCGGCCAGCATCCGCAGCCGTGCCAGCAGGTCGGGCGCCGGCGACGCGCCCGGCGACGGGCCACCCGCGGCAGCGCCCGGTGCGGTGACGGCGGAACTCACCCAGACATTGTCCGTGAGCCGGCCGACAATCGGGCGCACCCCGCGGGAACCCCGGGCGGACCCAGGCCAACGCGGGCGAACCCCAGTGACTCGGGCGAACCCCAGTGACTCGGATCGCCACTCGGCCCGCATGGATCAACTTCCCAGGCATGCATCATCGGGCCGGATCTGTGGCTGGCGTGGCTGGTGGGACGACTTTCGTGCATGCCTGCACAGTTGATCCATGCGGGCGTGGCGGGCCCGTCCATGCGGACGGGGGCCCCGTGGGACGCCGGAGGGGCGGGCGGGTGTGCGGTGCCCGCCCGCCCCTCCGGAGCGGTCAACTCAGGCCGGTTGTAGCTCCCGGTCGTCCGGACGACGGGCGGTCCCGCCGTCGGGCCCGTCACCGCCGGACGACGGTCCGCCCGAACCACCGTCACCCGAGGCACCGGTGCCGGCGCCGACCAGGTCGTCGGCCGACGGCAGCGGCGCGTCCAGCGCCCGGCTCCCGGCCGACTCGAACGCCTGCCGGTCCAACGTGCCCTCGCTGGCGGACACCAGGATCGGCACCACCGCCTGCCCGGCCACGTTGGTCATGGTGCGCATCATGTCCAGCATCGCGTCGATGCCCAGCAGCAGCGCCACACCCTCCAGCGGCAGGCCGAGGGTGGACAGGGTCAGCGTGAGCATCACCAGCGCCCCGGTCAGCCCGGCGGTCGCCGCCGAGCCCACCACGGAGCAGACCACGATCAGCAGGTACTCCTTGACGCCCAGGTGGATGCCGTAGGCGTTGGCCACGAAGATCGCGCCCAGTGCCGGGTAGACGCCGGCGCAGCCGTCCATCTTGGTGGTGGCCCCGAGCGGGACCGCGAAGGAGGCGTACGCCCGCGGCACGCCGAGCCGGGTCACCACCTGGGTGGTCACCGGCATGGTGCCCACCGACGAGCGGGAGACGAACGCCAACTGCAGGGCCGGCCACGCCCCGGCGAAGAACCGCACCGGGTTCACCCTGGCCACCAGCGACAGCAGTAACGGGTAGACCACCAGCAGCACGATGGCGCAGCCGACGTACACGTCGACGGTGAAGGTGGCCAGCGGGGCCAGCAGGTCCCAGCCGTAGGACGCCACGGACTTGCCGATCAGGCCCAGCACGCCCAGCGGAGACAGCCGGATCACCCACCACAGGGCCTTCTGCACCAGGTCCAGCACGGACCGGGTGAAGTTGACGAACGGCTCGGCCGGCTTGCCCAGCTTGACCGCGGCGATACCGACCACGATGGCCAGGAACACGATCTGCAGCACCTCGCCGTCGGCGAAGGCGGCGAACGGGTTGCTCGGGATGATGCCGGTGAGGAAGTCCAGCCAGCTGCCGGTGCGCTGCGGCACGTCGTCACTGGACAGTTCGGCGACGCTGAAGCCGTTGCCCGGCGAGGTGATGGCGCCCAGCACGATGCCGATGGTCACCGCGATCAGCGCGGTGCCGGCGAACCACAGCAGGGTCTTGACGGCCAGCCGGGCGGCTCCGGCCACCCCTCGCAGGTTGGTGATGGACACCACCAGGGCGGTGAACACCAGCGGCGGGACCACCAGCTTGAGCAGCTGCACGAACACCTTGCCGATGGTGGTCAGGGTGCTGGTCAGCCATGCCGCGTCGGCGGACCGGGCGACGAAGCCCAGGATCAGGCCGAGTGCCAGCCCGAGCAGCACCTGGGTGCCGAACGGGATGCGGACGAAGGGATTGCGGGACCGGGCGGGGGCCGGCGAGGAACCGTCCGGTGACGGGGTTGGCGAGGTAGACGCCCGTGACGAGGACGGGCTCGATGATGAGGAGGACATGGAGTGCCTTCCGGGAGGCGGGGCCGTCCGGTCGCTCGGGGGGAAACCGGGCGGGGACGTGCGCCGCGTGGTGACTCGGTCTGTGGTTTGCGAGGATCAAAGTTGCGCCGAACCGGACGAACCGGGCGGGAAACTGCGATGTTGATCCTCGCCGCAGGAAGTTGATCCTCGCGAAGGCCCAGGGGCGCGGGTGCTCGGGGATCGGTGCGGGTCGCGGCGGGCGTCAGGCCCGGCCGCTCCGGGTCACGCGGAAGGTCGACAG
>DASSTH010000033.1:0-2877 GCA_035708025.1 Nakamurella sp.
CGATCACCATCTCCCGGACAGACCGCCCGGAACCGGCATCACTCATCGCCCGACTATAGGGCCCGGCCCGGCTGGTGCCCACGGTCTCGGTGCTCCGCTCGGCGGGCCTGCGACTTCGTCGCGACGGCCCTGCCTCGCTGCGGCCTCGCTCGGTGACATTTGTTCGCTCGGCGCTCCGCTCGGCGGGCCTGCGACTTCGTCGCGATGGCCCTGCCTCGCTGCGGCCTCGCTCACTTTGACCGGGGGGCCGGGCCATTGGTAGTCTTGATGGTCGGTGCGCCGCTTGTCGAGCGGTAGGCCGCTTCGGCATGTCCGGGGCGTCTGGAAAGGCCGGCCCGTCTGCGGGCCTGTCGGATCGGCACCGCACCCGCGGGGGCACGCCCTCCACCGAACCTGGACCAGAAACGAAGAGGCATCACCGTGCGCACCTTCAGCCCCAAGGCGGCCGACATCAGCCGCGCCTGGCACGTCATCGACGCGACCGATGTGGTGCTCGGCCGGCTCGCCAGCCAGGCGGCGCAGCTGCTCCGCGGCAAGCACAAGGCCATCTACGCACCGCACGTGGACACCGGCGACTTCGTGGTGATCATCAACGCCGCCAAGGTGGCCGTGTCCGGCAACAAGCTGGACGGCAAGAAGCTGTACCGGCACTCCGGCTACCCGGGCGGGCTGCGCATGCAGACCGTCGGCGAACTGCTGGAGAGCCGCCCGGAGAAGCTGGTGGAGCGTGCGGTGATCGGCATGCTCCCGCACAACACCGTCGGGCGCGCGATGGCCCGCAAGCTGAAGGTGTACGCCGGCCCGGAGCACCCGCACCAGGCGCAGAAGCCGCAGCCCTTCGAGATCGTGCAGGTGTCGCAGTGAGCGACATGCCCAGCGAGCAACCAGAGGCAGTGACCGCCGCGGACGCCGACCCCACTAGCGAGATGAGCACCCCTGTGACCGAGAGCCCCGAGATCGCCGCGGACGACAGCGGTGACGTGCTGACCGACGCCGAGGCCGTGGAGCCCACCGAGGCCGCGGCCGACGCCCAGGGGGCCGAGGAGGTTCCGGCCGACGACGAGCCGGCCCCGGCCGTGGTGCCCGCCGCCCGGCGGATCACCTCCGACCGCCCGGTACTCACCGTCGGTCGCCGCAAGGAGGCGATCGTCCGCGTCCGGCTGGTCCCCGGCACCGGTGAGTTCCGTCTCAATGGCCGCAGTTTGGAGTCCTACTTCCCCAACAAGGTGCACCAGCAGCTGGTCAAGGAGCCGCTGACCGCCCTGGACAAGGACGGCGCGTACGACGTGATCGCCCGGCTGTCCGGCGGCGGCGTCACCGGCCAGGCCGGTGCGCTGCGACTGGGCATCGCGCGCGCGTTGATCGAGATGGATGAGGGCGACCGCCCGGCGCTGAAGAAGGCGGGCTTCCTCACCCGGGACGCCCGCGTCAAGGAACGCAAGAAGTACGGCCTGAAGAAGGCCCGCAAGGCGCCCCAGTACTCCAAGCGCTGACCCACCTGCATGCCTCCCCGGCTCTTCGGGACGGATGGCGTCCGCGGACTGGCGAACGCCGACCTGACCCCCGAGCTCGCGCTGCGGCTCGCCACCTCGGCCGCCCGTGTCCTCACCGGGAACCGGGCATCCGAACCGTCCGTCACCGACGGCGGTACCGGTGCATCTACGACCGTCGGGCCGGCGGGCCGCACCCGGCACCCGATGGCGGTGCTGGGCCGGGACCCGCGAGCCAGCGGCGAGATGCTGGAGGCGGCCGTGGCCGCCGGCCTGGCCTCTGCGGGGGTGGACGTGCTACTGCTGGGCGTGCTGCCCACGCCGGCCGTGGCGTTCCTGACCGCCGATCTGGGTGCCGACCTCGGAGTGGTGATTTCCGCCTCGCACAACGCCATGCCGGACAACGGCATCAAGATCTTCGCCAGTGGCGGACGAAAGCTGTCCGACGCCGCCGAGGACGCCATCGAGGCCGGCATGGCCGCCGCGGACCGGTTGCCCACCGGTGACGGGGTCGGCCGGATCACCCCGATCCCGGACGCCTGCCGCCGCTACACCGACCACCTGCTGCTGTCCACCCCGCACCCGTTGGCCGGGTTGCGCGTGGTGGTGGACTGCGCGAACGGCGCCGCCTCGCAGGTCGCCCCGGAGGCCTACCGCCGGGCCGGCGCCGAGGTCATCGTGATCGGCGGGTCGCCGGACGGGCTCAACATCAACGACGGTGTGGGCTCCACGCACATCGACGGGCTGCGGGACGCCGTCACGGTCAATCACGCGGATCTGGGCATCGCGCACGACGGCGATGCGGACCGGTGCCTGGCGGTGGCCGGCGACGGCTCGGACGTGGATGGTGACGCGATCCTGGGCCTGCTGGCGATGTCGCTGCGGGCCCGCGGCGAACTGGCCCACGACACGGTGGTGACCACCGTGATGGCCAACATGGGCTTTCACCGGGCGATGACGGCGGCCGGGATCACCGTGCGCACCACTGCGGTGGGCGACCGGTACGTGCTGGAGGAGATGCTCTCCGGCGGCTTCTCGCTGGGGGGTGAGCAGTCCGGGCACATCATCCTGTCGGAGATGGCCACCACGGGGGACGGGCTGCTGACCGCGCTGCAGCTGATGTCCATCGTGGCCTCCGCGGGTCGCCCGCTGGCCGAACTCGCGGCCGCGGTGCCACACTTCCCCCAGGTGTTGATCAACGTGCCGGTGACGGACAAGGCGGCGACCGCCGCCGCCGAGACGGTCGCCAGCGCGGTGGCCAAGGCCGAGGCCGAACTCGGCGACGCCGGCCGGGTGCTGCTACGCCCCTCCGGCACCGAGCCGCTGATCCGCGTGATGGTGGAGGCGGCCGCCGAGGCCGACGCCCGGCGCATCGCCGAGCAGGTGG
>DASSTH010000034.1:0-3642 GCA_035708025.1 Nakamurella sp.
CAAACGCTCGCAAATGATCAGCGCGACCTCGGTTGACCAGCGCGACCTCGGTTGACCAGCGCGGCTTCGGGTGATCTGCGCGGCTCCGGATGACAGACGCGGCTTCGGATGACTAACGAAGCTCCGGATCATCAGCGCGGCTCGTTGCGACGGCCTGGCGACGGCGCGGGCGGAACGGCGCCGTCCGAGGTCCGACTATCGTGGGGCCCTGCCCCTCGCAGCGTCGAGCATGGGCTGAGGCCAGCCGTACCAGACAGAACGGAACTACCCAACATGCTCAACGCCCTCGCCAGGGCGTCGGTGTCCAAGGTCACCGATCCCGTCGGACGCGGGCTGCTGCGCATCGGACTGAGTCCGGACCTCGTCACCGTGCTTGGCACGGTCGGCGTGGTGGCCGGTTCGGTGGGGCTGCTGGCCACCGGCTACTTGCTGGCCGGCACCATCGTCGTCACCGCCTTCGTGCTGTTCGACCTGTTGGACGGCGCCATGGCCCGCGCCCGCGGGTACGGCACGGACTTCGGCGTGGTGCTGGACGCCTCCTGCGACCGGATCGCCGACGGAGCGCTGTTCGGCGCGCTGGCGTTCTATGCCTTCGTGCACGCCGGATCCGCACCGCTCGGGGTCGCCGCGCTCGTGGGGCTGGTGTCCGGTCAGGTGGTCTCCTACGTCAAGGCCCGGGCCGATTCGGTGTCGTTGTCCATCGGCGGTGCGCTGGCCGAGCGGGCCGAGCGCAACGTGCTCGGCCTGGTCGGCTCCGGGCTCGCCGGTATCGGCGTGCCGCACGCCCTGTCGGTGTGCCTGTGGGTGTTGGCGGCGGCCTGCGTGATCACCGTCGTGCAGCGACTCGTCCAGGTGCGCCTCGCGTACCTGGCGCGGCCGCGGTCGGCCGGACCGGATGACCGGCGCCCGGATGCCCCGGAAACCGCGGGCCGGGTCGGGGGCGAGCGCGCGGACGGCCCGCAGCACGGTGGCCGGACGGCAGCCGCCCAGCAGACCGGCCCGGAGTCCCGTTGGCAACAGGACACCCAGGAGCCGAGGGCGCAGCAGGACGCCAGGGAGCCGCATTCGCAACACGCCGGCCGGGAGGCGCGGTCGCCGCAGGACACCCGAGAGCCGCATTCGCAACACGCCGGCCGGGAGGCGCGGTCGCCGCAAGACACCCGAGAGTCGCATTCGCAACCCGCTGGGCAGGAGGCGCGGTCGCCGCAGGCCGGCCGGGACCTGCCGTCGGCGAACGGCGGCCGGGCGCCGGCCTCGTGGGAGACCGGACGGACGACGGCTCCGGACGGCAGCGGCCGCACGGCGGGGTGAGGCCGGTGCCCAGGACCGGCGCGTCCGCCGGGTGTACTGCACCCCGCGCGTTCCCGGGCACACGTTGCCCAGCCGGCCGGCGGGGCTCGGCGTGAGGCAGACCCTGGGCGGCCTGGCCTACCTGGGCGTGTGGGAGGCCACGGCCCGCATGCCGCCGGCCGTCGCCGACACGGTGTTCCGGCGGGCCGCGGATGCCGCCTTCGCGCGCCGCGGCCGAGGCGTCGTGCAGTTCGCGCGCAACCAGCGCCGCGTGCTGGGGGAGCAGGCCACCCCGGCCGGGCTGGCCGCCGTGGTGCGGGCCGGCATGCGGTCGTACGCGCGGTACTGGCGCGAGACGTTCCGCATGGAGCGGCAGGACCTGACCGACGTCGCGGACCGGGCGCTGGCGAGCACGGTCGGACTGGAACACATCACGGCAGCGCGGGAGGCCGGAAGGGGCATCATCCTGGCGCTGCCGCATTCGGGCAACTGGGACGTGGCCGGCGTGTCCATGGTCAGGCTGCTGGGCGGCATCACCACGGTGGCCGAGCGGCTCGAGCCGGAACGGGTGTACCGCCGGTTCGTCGCCTATCGCGAGCACCTGGGCTTCGAGGTGCTGCCGCTCACCGGCCAGAACGGGGCGGCCGGCGCCACCGGTACGGTGCTGCGCCGGCGCCTGGAACAGGGCGGCATGGTGTGCCTGCTGGCCGACCGTGACCTCGGTGCCGGGGGCATCCCGGTGACGTTCTTCGGGGAACGGACCACCATGCCCGCCGGACCGGCCATGCTGGCCGCGGTCACCGGCGCGGCCCTGTGCCCGGTGCACCTGGCCTACACCGACACCGGATGGATCCAGTACGTCGCACCGCCGGTCGATCTGGCGGGCGGGCGGTTGGCCCAGCAGGTGCGGACCGGGACGCAGCAGATGGCGGACGTATTCGCCGAACGAATCGCGTTGTTCCCGGCAGACTGGCACATGATGCAACCGCTGTGGACCGCCGATCGGCCGGCCAGCACTCCCGTCACCGCTGCCGGGCGGTCCCCGCGCACCGCGGTCCCGGATCCCGCGAGCGAGGGGCCGGCATGAGGATCGGTCTGGTCTGCCCCTATTCCTTCGACATCCCCGGCGGGGTGCAGGCGCACGTGGCGGACTTGGCCAAGGTGCTGATCAGCATGGGCCATGAGGTGTCCGTGCTGGCGCCGGGCGACGACAGCGAGGAGGGCAGCACGGCCTTCCCGGACTTCGTAGTGCCGGCCGGTCGCAGCGTGCCGATCCCGTACAACGGCTCGGTGGCCCGGCTGTCGTTCGGGCCGATGTCCTACACCCGGGTACGTCGGTGGATCCGGTCGGGCCGGTTCGACGTGCTGCACGTGCACGAACCGGTCGCCCCGAGCCTGTCCATGCTGGCCCTGATGGTGGCCGAAGGGCCGATCGTGGCGACCTTCCATACCGCCAACCCGCGCTCCCGGATGCTGGCGGCGTTCCAAGGGATCCTGCAGCCGTTCCTGGAGAAGATCACCGGCCGGATCGCGGTGTCCGAGCTGGCCAGGCGGGTGCAGGTGGAGCACCTCGACGGCGACGCGGTGATCATCCCGAACGGGGTGGACGTGGACTTCTTCGCCTCCGCGCGGCCGCTTCCCGGATACCCGCGGTCCGGTGGAACCGTCGGCTTCGTGGGTCGCTACGACGAGCCACGCAAGGGGATGGACGTGCTGCTCGCGGCGCTGCGCACCGTGCTGCCGGAGCGTCCGAACCTGGAATTGCTGGTGGCCGGAAGCGGTGACGAGGACCAGCTGCGCAAGGAGGCCGGCCCGCGGCTGGCGCGCCATCTGCGGCTGCTGGGGAGGGTGTCGGACGCCGACAAGGCCCGGATGCTGCGCTCGATCGACGTGTACTGCGCGCCGAACCTGGGCGGCGAGAGCTTCGGCATCATCCTGACCGAGGCGATGAGCGCCGGGACCCCCGTGGTCGCCAGCGACCTGGACGCGTTCCGCCGGGTGCTGGACCGCGGGAGCGCCGGGGTGCTGGTCCCGGTCGGTGACCCGCTGGCACTGGCCGGCGGGATCGGCGCGCTGCTGGACGACCCGGCGCGGCGTGCGGCGCTGGCCGCGCGCGCCCGCACGGTGGTGGCCGACTACGACTGGCCGGTGGTGGCTGCCACCGTGGTCAAGGTGTACGAGACTGTGATCGCCGCGGACCCCAGGGCGGTCGCCGAGGCGGAGTGAGCCGGCCGTTCCCGCGACGGCCGATGCGGCCGGGTTGCCGGAACGGATGAGCCGGCCCGGTTGCCGTATCGGCTGATCCGGCCGTTCCCGCGCCGGCTGAGCCGGCCGGGTTGCCGGAACGGGTGA
>DASSTH010000035.1:0-15327 GCA_035708025.1 Nakamurella sp.
CGGCGCGCCGGCCCGCGTGGCGATGTGCCGGGCGGTGACCTTGTCGCCCAGATCGCGGATCGACTGCGGGCTGGGCCCGATCCAGATCAGCCCGGCGTCGATCACGGCCTGGGCGAAGTCGGCGTTCTCCGACAGGACGCCGTAGCCGGGGTGCACCGCGTCCGCCCCGGACTTCGCGGCCGCGTCCAGCAGCTTGCCGATGTCCAGGTAAGAGTCCTTGGGAGTCGATCCGCCCAACGCATAGGCCTCGTCGGCGGCCCGGACGTGCAGCGCCTCGCGGTCCGGGTCGGCGTACACCGCCACCGAGCGCAGGCCGGCGTCCCGGGCGGCGCGGGCCACCCGCACGGCGATCTCCCCGCGGTTGGCGATCAGTACGGTGTGCACCGAGCGTTCCTCCTGATCTGTGCTCGGACGGGCGGCGTCGCGGTGGCCCCCACAGGCGTAGCGCCTTTTCCGCGCGACACGCCGTGCGCTCCCGGCATGTCGCGCGAACATGACGCTACGTCTGGGGTTGGGATGCGCGTCATCGCGGTGGCCACAGGTCGGTGACGGTGATCCCGACGTCCGCCAGCAACCGGCGCAGCAGCGGCAACGACAGTCCGACCACGCAGGACGGGTCGCCGTCGATGCCCTCGACGAACCAGCCGCCCAGCCCGTCGATGGTGAACGCGCCCGCCACCCCGAGCGGCTCGCCGGAGTCGATGTAGGCGGTGATCTCGTCCGCGGTCGGCGTACCGAACCGGACGTCCGTCGCGGCGGTGCCGGCGGCCCGTTCCACCACCCGGCCGTCGCGCACCCGCAGCAGCGCGTGCCCGGTCAGCAGGGTCCCGGTGCGGCCGGCCTGCACCGACCAGCGGGCCAGCGCCTGGTCGCGGGTGCGCGGCTTGCCCTGCAGCCGGTCGTCCATCAGCAACATGGAATCCGCGCCGATCACCACCGCGTCCTCGAAGTCGTGGTCGCGGGCCACCGCCTCGGCCTTGGCGCCGGCCAGCGCCGCGACCAGGTCCTCCGGTGCGGCGTCGGCGTGCCGGGCGGTCAGGGTGTCCTCGTCGACTCCGGACACCAGCACCTGCGGCTCGATGCCCGCCGCGCGCAGCACCGACAGCCGGCCGGCGGATGCGGAGGCCAGCACCACCTGCGGGCGAACTGTCATCTGGGCAGCCCCGAGCCCCACCAGGCGTGCGGGCCAGGCACGGCGGTGACGATCATCCGGCGGCCGGGGTCGCCCCAGAACGAGCGCTCGGCGCCGGCCCGGTCGGGGTCGGACGCGCGGTGCGCGGCCAGCGCGGCGAGCACCGTCACCACTGCGGCAACGTCCTCTGCGTCGCGACGGCTCTGGCTAAGTTCGGCGTCGCTCTGTGCCGATTGTTCGCTCGGCACTCCGTTCGCCGAGCCTGCGACGGTGCCCATAGCGTCGGCACGCCGCCGTGGGCTCACTCCGGCCTCGCTCACAGTGGAATGTTCCCGTGCTTGCGCGGCGGCAGGGTCTCGCGCTTGTCGGCCAGCGCCCGCAGCGCACGCACCAGCGTCACCCGGGTCTCCGACGGCTTGATCACTTGATCCACGTAGCCGCGGTCCGCGGCGATGTACGGGTTCGCCAGGGTGTCCTCGTAGTCGGTCTGCAGCCGCGAGCGCAAGGCGTCCACGTCCTGGCCGCGCTCGCCGGCCGCCTTGAGTTCCTTGCGGTACAGGATGTTCACCGCTCCCTGCGCCCCGACCACAGCGATCTGCGCGGTCGGCCAGGCCAGGTTGATGTCCGCACCGAGATGCTTGGAGCCCATCACGTCGTAGGCGCCGCCGTAGGCCTTGCGGGTGATCACCGTCAGCAGCGGCACGGTGGCCTCGGCGTAGGCATAGATCAGCTTGGCGCCCCGCCGGATGATGCCGTTCCACTCCTGGTCGGTACCCGGCAGGAAGCCCGGCACGTCGACGAATGTCACCACCGGGATGTTGAACGCGTCGCAGGTCCGCACGAACCGGGCGGCCTTCTCCGATGCGTCGATGTCCAGCGTGCCGGCCAGGTGCGTCGGCTGGTTGCCGACCACGCCGACGCTGCGGCCGTCGATCCGGCCGAAGCCGACCACGATGTTCGGCGCGAACAGCTCGTGCACCTGCAGGAACTCGCCGTCGTCCAGCACCGCGGTGATCGCCGCGGTCATGTCGTAGGGCTGGTTCGGCGAGTCCGGGATCAGGGTGTCCAGGGCCAGATCGGACTCGGTGATCTCGCCGTCGGAGGCGGCCGGCACCGCGGGCGGCACCGACAGGTTGTTGGACGGCAGGTAGCCCAGCAGCGCGCGCACGTAGTCGATGGCGTCGTCCTCGTCCGACGCCAGGTAGTGCGCGTTGCCGGAGCGGGTGTTGTGCGTCCGGGCGCCGCCCAGCTCCTCCAGCGTCACCTCCTCGCCCGTCACCGACCGCACCACGTCGGGACCGGTGATGAACATCTGCGAGGTGCCGTCCACCATCACCACGAAGTCGGTGAGCGCGGGGGAGTACACGTGCCCGCCGGCCGCCGCCCCCATGATCAGCGAGATCTGCGGCACCACTCCGGACAGGTGCACGTTCCGCCGGAAGATCTCCGCGTACAGCCCGAGCGAGACCACGCCCTCCTGGATGCGAGCACCGCCACCCTCGTTGATGCCCACGATGGGCCGGCCGGTCCTGGCGGCGAAGTCCAGCACCTTGACGATCTTCTCGCCGTACACCTCGCCCAGCGATCCGCCGAACACCGTCACGTCCTGGGAGAACACCGCAACCTCACGGCCGTCCACGGTGCCGAACCCGGTCACCACCCCATCGCCGTACGGCCGGTTGGCCTCCATTCCGAACGCGGAGGTCCGGTGCCGGGAGAAGGCGTCGAACTCGGTGAACGAGCCCGGGTCCAGCAGCAGGTCCAGCCGTTCGCGGGCGGTCTTCTTGCCCCTGGCGTGCTGCCGCTCCACCGCCTTGGCCGAACCGGCGTGCACGTGCTCGGCCAGCCGGCGGTCCAGATCCGCAAGCTTGCCGGCGGTGGTGTGCGGCGCGCTGCCGGCCGGCGGCGTACCGCCGCGGTCCTCCGATGCGGTGCTGGGCATTTCGCGAGACTATCCAACCGCCGATGGCCGCCCCGCGTGATCCCACCGGTCAGCCGGTCGCCGGCTTGGCCCGGACCGTGGGCGGGCGCCGGCCGCCCAATCGGCCGGCCTGGGGGGCGTCCACCTCCTCCGGCGCCGTCGGCTCCCGCCGGCCCGGCCGCCACCGCGAGGCCGGTTCGGAGGCCTCGTCCGGCAGCCCGGGCAACAGCGAGGCGAACTGCCGGGACAGGTTCTCCAGGAACTCGTCGGAGATCTGCAGCGCGCCAGCCACCAGCTGCAGTTCGGCCAGGTGGGATTCGGCCAGTTGGGCGATCAGCGTCCGGCCCTGCGGTGTCAGGCCGATCCGCACCACCCGCTGGTCGTGCGGGTCGACGCTGCGGGTGACCAGCCCGGCGCGCTGAGCGCGGTTGGCCAGGCCGACGGCGCTGTGCTGGCGGATCTGCAGCGCCTCCGCCAGGTCGCTGATGCTGGGCGGGGTCTCGGCCGGCCGCACCCGGATCGCCAGCAGCAGCTGGGCCTGCTGCGGCGCCAACCCGAAGGTGGCCGCGTGGTTGGCGCTCCACTGCAGGTACTGCCGCAGCGCACAGCGAAAGGCGAACAGCACCCGGTACTGCTCCTCGGTCAGTTCCTGCATCGGTCACCTCGTCGGACGTTCGGACCGTTGCGTCGGGAGGGCGACGAGCGGGCAGCGCATCAGGCGGCAGCGGCCGACCTACACCGGCAAGTACGTCCCATTGTTCACCGCACCGGCCCACCGTGCATCCCCCGTCCGTGCCGCCGGCGCTCGCTGTGACCGCCCACCGCGCCCCTGAGTAAGGGCCCGCCGAGGGGCCCGAGGAAGTAAGGGACGGAGTGATCTACGGAGCGGACATTCCGCGCAGCCGGAGCGACTCGGGCGTGACAGGCTCGCCCCGATTGGGCAGGGGACAGTTGGCTCGTCTTACGATGAGTCTGCAGCCGCTACCCCGGAGGCGCCCGTGGATCTGCTCGACTCCCTCCATGACCCGCTCGACCTACGGAAGATCCCCCCGGCGCGGCTCGGTGAGTTGGCCGCCGAGATCCGTGCGTTCTTGATCGATGCGGTCTGCCGGTCGGGGGGCCACCTGGGTCCGAACCTGGGCGTGGTGGAACTGACCATCGCGCTGCACCGGGTCTTCCAGTCACCCGAGACGCCGATCATCTTCGACACCGGCCATCAGGCGTACGTGCACAAGATCCTCACCGGCCGCCGGGACGGGATGGCCAAGCTCCGGGTGACCGGTGGGCTGTCCGGCTACCCGAACCGCCGGGAGTCCGTGCACGACGTGGTGGAGAACTCGCACGCATCCACCGCGCTGTCCTACGCCGACGGCATGGCCGCCGCGTTCGCGCTGTCCGGCCGGAGCTCGCCCGTGGTGGCCCTGGTGGGCGACGGGTCGCTCACCGGCGGGCTGGCGCTGGAGGCGCTGAACAACATCGGGGCACAGCGCCGCAACGTCATCCTGGTGCTCAACGACAATGGCCGCTCCTACTCGCCCACCGCGGGCGGGTTGGTCCGTCACCTGGCCCGCATCGTGGACCGCGGCGGCTATCGCGCGGTAGCGGAGCGGCTGTCCGGTGACGGTCACCCCGGTTCCGGCGTGGACGGGCATCCCGGCGGTGACGGGTCTCCGGCGGGCCCCGGCTCGTCGGCGGACGCCGCGGCTGGGGTGTTCGGCTCCCTGGGGTTCAGCTATCTGGGCCCGGTGGACGGCCACGACATCGCCGCGGTGGAGGCCGCGCTGCGCCGGGCGGCCGGAATGGGCGGTCCGGTGGTGGTGCACTGCCGCACCAGCAAGGGCCGCGGCTACCTGCCCGCGGAGTCCGACGGCGCGGACCACATGCACACGGTGGGGTCGATCGACCCGGCCACCGGCACGCCGGTCAAGCCCGCGGCCGCGACCTGGACCGATGCCTTCGCCGATGCGCTGGTGGCCATCGGCTCCCGCCGGCCGGACGTGGTGGGGGTCTCCGCGGCCATGCTCGGCCCCACCGGTCTGCAGCGGTTCGCCGATCGCTTCCCGGGCCGCTGCTTCGACGTCGGGATCGCCGAGGCGCACGCGGTGACGTCGGCGGCCGGCATGGCAATGGCCGGCCAGCACCCGGTGGTCGCGCTGTACGCCACGTTCGCCGGCCGCGCCTTCGACGAAGAACTGATGGACGTGGGACTGCACCAGTTGCCGGTGACGCTGGTGCTGGACCGGGCGGGCATCACCGGGCCGGACGGACCCAGCCACCACGGCATGTGGGACCTGGCCATGCTGGGCATCGTCCCGGGCATCCGGGTGGCGGCGCCGCGGGACGCCGCGACGCTGGTGGAGGAGTTGGACGAGGCGGTCGGCACCGCCTCCGGCCCCACCGCGCTGCGCTTTCCCAAGGCCTCGCTGGGAGCTCCGGTCCCGGCGATCGCGCGGGTCGGCTCGGTGGACGTGCTGCGCGCTCCGCCGGCCGCCGAGGTGCTGGTGGTCGGGACCGGGGCGCTGTGCTCGGCCGCGCTGGCCGCGGCGGACCTGCTGGAATCCGAGGGCGTCGCCTGCACGGTGGTCGACCCCCGTTGGGTACTGCCGGCGGCGCCCGAACTGGCCGATCTGGCGGCGGGACACCGGCTGGTGGTGACCGTTGAGGACGGATTGCGCATCGGTGGGGTGGGCTCGCACGTGGCGGCGCTGCTGTCCGACCGGCAGATCCCGGTGCCGGTGCGGGCGCTCGGTCTGCCGGGGGAGTTCATCGGCCAGGGCACCCGGGCGGAACTGCTGTCCCGGTACGGGCTGGACGCCGAGGGCATCGCCGCCTCGATCCGCGCCGCGGTGGGGCCGCAGCCGCGGACCCGCATCAACACCGAGGACCCGGCCGGCCAGGTGCCGGCGCAGGCCGAGCATCGCGCCGAGGTGTTTGCGCTGCGGCGGAGCGTCGGGTAGCCACCATGACGATCGGCGGGACGGGCAGGGCGACGGCGCGGGCGGCGCCACCGCCGATGACGCGCGCCCCGCAGTTCGGCTCCGGCGAGCCGATCCCGGGGATGGCGGGCGGCGGATCGTCGACGGTCAGCGCGCCCGCCGCGGACGGCGGCCCGCTGGTACTGCCGGCCGGTGCCCGCAAGCAGATCGACGGGGAGAACTTCCCGGTGGCGATGCGGGTGCTGCCCGCCCGGCTGCGCCGCGGGCTGCTGGCGCTGTACGCCTACGCCCGCTACGTCGACGACATCGGTGACGAGTTCGACGGGCCGCGAGTCGAGGCGCTGGAGCGGATCGCGGACCAGGTGCGGCTGCTGTATGCCGGTGGGCGGCCGGACCTGCCGGTGGTCGCCGGGTTGTCCGTGCTGCGCGACGCACATGGGGTTCCGGCGCAACCGTTCCTGGATCTGATCCGGGCGAACATCGTCGACCAGCAGGTCAGCCGGTACCCCACCTTCGCGGATCTGGTGGCCTACTGCCGGTTGTCCGCCGACCCGGTGGGCCGGGTGGTGCTGCATCTGGTGGGCCGGCCGGCCGAGCATCTGATCACCCTGTCCGACCGGATCTGCACCGGTCTGCAGATCATCGAACACCTACAGGACGTGGGGGAGGACTACCGCGCCGGCCGGATCTACCTGCCGCAACACGATCTGCGCCGGTACGGGGTAGCCGAATCCGCGCTCGGCGAGCCGCGGGCGAGCGCACCGTTGCGGGCGCTGTTGAGGTATCAGACCGATCGTGCCGTGGCCTATCTCAATGCCGGTGCACCCTTGGTGTCCGCGCTGCACGGCTGGGGGCGGTTGGCCGTGGCCGGCTTCCTGGCCGGTGGGCGGGCCGCGGCCGGTGCGATCCGGGCCGCCGACTACGACGTGCTCGGACACGATTGTTCTCCGTCGAAGCGTGGGATCGCAGCGGCGTACCTGCGGGCCACCGTGCGGACCCCCGGATGATGGCCCGCCCCGCGTCCGGAGGCGGCCGGTGAACGTGCAGACCGCCTATGCCGCCTGCCAGGCGATCACCCGTGGCGAGGCGCGGAACTTCTCCTACGGGATCGCGCTGCTGCCGGCCGCGCAGCGCCGCGCCATGACGGCGGTGTACGCCGCCGCCCGGCGCATCGACGATATCGGTGACGGTGATCTGCCGGATGCCGAGAAGGAGCGGGCGCTGGAGTCGCTGCGCCGCTCGCTGCTCGCCGTCCGGGACGCCGACCGCCCCGCCGCCGACCAGGTGGATCCGGTGCTGCTGGCGCTGGCCGATGCGGCCGAGCGGTTCCCGTTGCCGCTCACCGCGTTCGGCGAGATCGTGGACGGCTGCCTGGCGGATGTGTCGGTGCACTCCTACCGGACCTTCGACGAACTGGTCGAGTACTGCCGGTGCGTGGCCGGTGCGGTCGGTCGGCTGTCGGTGGGCATCTACCGGCCGCGCCGGCTATCCGAGGCCTGGGAACCGGCGGATGCCCTCGGGGTGGCGCTGCAGATCACCAACATCCTGCGCGATGTGCGCGAGGACCGGCTGGCCGGCCGCATCTATTTGCCGGCGGAGGACCTGGAGCGGTTCGGCTGCCGACTCGACATCGACGACTCCGGGGCGCTGACCGATCCGCCGGACGCCTTCGCGGCGCTGATCCGCTTCCAGGCCGAACGGGCGCAGATCTGGTACGACCGGGGCGCGGCCCTGCTCCCGCTGCTGGACCGGCGGAGTGCCGCGTGCACCGCGGCGATGGCGGGCATCTATCACCGGCTGCTGGGCATCATCGCCGCCGACCCGGACGCGGTGCGCACCCGCCGGGTGTCGCTGCCCGCCGCGCAGAAGGCGGCGGTGGCCGCGCGCGCCCTGGCAAGGGGTTCGTGGTGAGCCGGCGCGTCGAAGGTGCAGGCCCGATGAGCGGAGCGCCGGGCGAACAGTCGGGCACCGTGAGCGAGGCCGGAGTGAATCAGGGCCGCGGCGACGTGGCGGTGGTCGGTGGTGGACTGGCCGGCATCGCCGCCGCGGTCGCGCTGGCCGACCGCGGCTGGCGGGTGACGCTGCTGGAGTCCCGGCCGCGACTGGGCGGCGCCGCGTACTCGTTCGACCGCTCCGGGTTGACCGTGGACACCGGCGTGCACGTGGTGCTGCGGTGCTACACCGGCTACCGCACCCTGCTGGCCCGGATGGGGGTCGCCGACCTGGTGCCGCCGCAGCCGCGGATGTCGATCACCGTGATGCGACCGCATGCCCCGCCCACCCGGCTGACCCGCGGACGCCTGGGTCCGCCGCCGGCCCACCTGCTGCCGGCCCTGGCCGGATACCGGGAACTGTCGGCCCGGGAGCGGGTCGCGGCGGCGCGCGCGGCCCTGGCCATGCGTCGGCTCGATCCCGACGACCCGGCGCTGGATCGCATCGGCTTCGGTGACTGGCTGTCCCGGCACGGCCAGAACCACCATGTCACCGAGTCGCTGTGGGGATTGCTCTGCGTGGCCGCACTGAACATCGATCCGGCCCAGGCGTCCACCGCGCTGATGGCCCGGGTGCTGCGCACCGGCCTGCTGGAGTCGGTGCGGGCGGGCGACATCGCGGTTCCCGCCGTTCCGCTGTCGGAGTTGCACGACGGGCCGGCGCGCCGCCTGCTGGCCCGGCTGGGCGTGGCGGTCCGCACCGGCGCGCGGGTGACCGCGGTGCAGCGCACCGCCGGCGGCTACCGGGTCGCCGCTTCCGGTGGCGACCTGCCGGTCGATGCGGTGGTGGTCGCGGTGCCGCACCCCCGCGCCGCCCAACTGGTCCCGGAGGAGGCGGTACCCGACCGTCAGGGCTGGGCCGGCCTCGGCTCCTCACCGATCGTGAACGTGCACCTGCACCTCGATCGTCCCGTCACCGGCGATGCGCTGCCCCCCGGCGGGTTCGCCGCGGTCCTGGGCTCCCCGTTGCAGTGGGTGTTCGACCGCACCTCGGCGGCCCGCACCACCGGTCAGTACCTGGTGAGCTCGGTCTCCGCGGCGGACCCGGCGATCGGACGGCCGGCCGCCGACCTGCTGGCGGTGGCTCGGCGCGAACTCGGGACGCTGTTCCCGGCGGCGGAGCACGCCGCGCTGCTGGACGGATTCGTCACCCGAGAACCCAACGCCACCTTCCGCCAGCGCGCCGGGTCCGGTGCGCTGCGACCCGCCGCCGCCACCCGCTGGCCGGGGCTGGCGCTGGCCGGCGCGTGGACCGCCACCGGCCTCCCGGACACCCTGGAGGGTGCGGTGCGCAGCGGTCAACTGGCCGCGCAGGCCCTGGATAATGATCACCACGATGATCGACACGCGCCGAAAACGCCTACCGGTGCGGCCCGTTGGCTGGAAAGCTGTCCGATGCCCGATACACCGGCGGAGGTGATGGTCCGATGACGTCAGCAGCGGGCGGGGTGCTGGACAGCGCCCGGTCGCGGGTGGAACCGGCGATGCGGGCTGCCATCGCCCGGCTGGATCCCGCCAACCGGGCGGTCGCCGAGTACCACCTCGGCTACGCGGACGTGGACGGCAATCCGGTCTCCGACCCCGGCGGCAAGGGTGTCCGGGGGGCGCTGGCGCTGCTGTCCGCCCAGGCCGCCGGCGCGGCACCCGAGGTGGGTGTCCCGGCGGCCGTCGCCTGCGAACTGGTGCACAACTTCTCCCTGCTGCACGACGACATCATGGACGCCGACACCACCCGGCGGCACCGGGCGACGGCCTGGACGGTGTTCGGCACCTCCGCGGCCATCCTGGCCGGTGACGCGATGCTGGGGCTGGCCACCGAGGTGTTGGCCGAGGCCGAGGCGCCGACGGTGCCGTGGGCGGTGCGCTGCCTGTCGTCCGCCACCCGACGGCTGATCGCCGGCCAGGCGGCCGACCTGGACTTCGAGTCGGACACCGCGGTCAGCCTGGAGCAGTGCCGGGACATGGCGGCCGGCAAGACCGGTGCGCTGTTGGCCTGCGCCGCCTCGCTGGGCTCGGTGCTGGCCGACGCGCCGGCCGCGCTCACGATGTCGCTGGCCGACTTCGGCTACCACGTCGGGATGGCGTTCCAGCTGGTGGATGACCTGTTGGGTATCTGGGGGGCGGCGGAGCGCACCGGCAAGCCGGTCGCCTCGGACCTGGCGTCCCGCAAGAAGTCGCTGCCGGTGGTGGCGGCGATGGTGGCGGGTGGGCCGCACGCCGAGCGGCTGGCAGAGCTGTACGCCCAGGACGGCTCGCTGTCGGAGGCCGAGCTGGCGGAGGCGGCCGCGGCCGTGGAGGCGGCCGGTGGCCGCGCCTGGACCCTCGCCGAGGCGGAGCGGGAGACCGCGGAGGCGTTGGCGATCTTGGATGAGCTGCCGCTCACCGCGCAGGTGCGGGAGGATCTGGTGGCGGTGACCAGGATGCTGTGCGGGAGGGACCACTGAACGCGATGAACCTTGCCGCTACTGATGTCTCGGCCGGCGCCGGTGCCGCGGCCGGGTCGTCCGGCGCTGCGGCCCCGGCTTCCGCCGAACCGGCCAGTCCGAATGCGACGTCGACGGTCCTGGGCCGGCGGCGCGCGCGCACCGCGGACCCCGGGGCCGCCGGCGGCGCCGATGCCGACCGTCGCGGTGCGGGATGGACCGCGCTGGCCCGGGCGGTCGACTACCTGACCGGTCTGCAGCAGCCCGACGGGCACTGGCGCGGGTTGCTGGAGACCAACGTCACGATGGACGCCGAGGACCTGTTCATGCGGCAGTTCCTGGGCATCCGCACGGCGGAGCAGACGGCGGCCACCGCCCGGTGGATCCGCAGCCAACAACGGCCGGACGGGTCCTGGTCGAACTTCCGCGGCGGACCGGGCGACGTCTCCACCACGGCGGAGGCGTACATCGCGCTGAAGCTGGCCGGGGACGATCCGGATGCCCCGCACATGGCGGCGGCGCGCGGCGTGGTGCTGGCGGGCGGCGGGCTGGGCGGCACCCGGGTGTTCACCCGGATGTGGATGGCGCTGTTCGGGCTGTGGGACTGGCGCAAGCTGCCGTCGCTGCCGCCGGAGATCATCTTCCTGCCCAAGTGGTTCCCGCTGAACCTGTACGACTTCGGTTGCTGGGCCAGGCAGACCATCGCCCCGCTGACCATCCTGTCTGCCCTGCAACCCACCAGGGAACTCGGCGTGACGGTGGACGAGCTGCTGGTGCAGGCCCGGCCGCGGCGCCGCCTCCGCGAGGTCCTGCGGCGCGCGCGCAGCGGCGGGCCATCCGCCGGGCGCACCGGCGGCTCGCGGGCCTGGGCGGCGGCGTTCCGTGGGCTGGACCGGGTGCTGCACGGCTACCAGCGGCTCCCGGTGCAGCCGTTGCGGCGCACGGCGATCCGCCGGATCGCCGAGTGGGTCATCGCCCGCCAGGAGGCGGACGGCTCGTGGGGTGGCATCCAGCCGCCCTGGGTCTATTCCCTGATGGCGTTGTCCGAGTTGGGATACGCCAACGATCATCCGGTGATGGCGCGCGGTCTGCAGGGCTGGGAGCGGTTCACGGTCCACCTGGAGTCCCCGGACGGGCCGGTGCGGTGGGTGGAGGCCTGCCAGTCCCCGGTGTGGGACACCGCGCTGGCCACCGTGGCGCTGGCCGACGCCGCGGCTGCCGGCACCGGGTCGTCCGCGGCGGCGAGCGCCACCCGCTGGCTGCTGCGCGAGGAGATCTCCGTCACCGGCGATTGGGCGGTGCGGCGGCCGCGGCTGGCACCCGGAGGGTGGGCGTTCGAGTACGACAACGACGGCTACCCCGACATCGACGACACCGCCGAGGTGGTCCTGGGCTTGCGCAAGGCGGCCGGCCGGGGCGATCCGGAGGTGGACGCCGCGATCCGGCGCGGGATCGACTGGGTGGTCGGCATGCAGTCCTCGGACGGTGGATGGGCCGCATTCGACGCGGACAACACCCGAGAACTGGCCTACCAGTTGCCGTTCTGCGACTTCGGCGCGGTGATCGACCCACCGAGTGCCGATGTCACCGCCCATGTGGTGGAAATGCTGGCGGTGGAGGGGCTTTCGGACTCGCTGGCGTGCCGTCGAGGCGTCCGCTGGCTGCTGCGCGCGCAGGAGCCGGACGGCTCCTGGTTCGGGCGGTGGGGGGCGAACTACCTGTACGGCACCGGAGCGGTGGTGCCGGCGCTGGTGGCGGCGGGCACCGATCCCGGCGACCCGGTGATCCGCCGGGCGGTGGACTTCCTGATCCGGGTGCAGAACGAGGACGGCGGCTGGGGGGAGGACCTGCGCTCGTACACCGACCGGTCGTGGTCCGCCCGGGGCGCCTCGACGGCATCGCAGACGGCCTGGGCCCTGCTGGCGCTGCACGCCGCCGGGGAGTCCGGGTCGCCGGCCGCCGCCCGCGGCGTGGCCTGGCTGGCGGCCACCCAGCGGCCGGACGGCGGCTGGGACGAACCGGAGTTCACCGGCACCGGCTTCCCCGGCGACTTCTACATCAACTACCACCTGTACCGGGTGGTGTTCCCGGTCAGTGCACTGGCCAGATGCCTCGCGGCGACGGGAGGACCGACATGACGACGATCTTCTGCGCCCCGCTGAAGTGGGAGGCCGACGCGCTCCGACGTGGCCTGCCCGAAAAGTGGCGGGAACGCGTGCTGCGCACCGGAAGCGGTCCCACCCGGGCGGCCAGGGCCGCCGACGGTGCCGCGGTGCGATCCGCGGACGCGGTGCTGGTGGCCGGCATCGCCGGCGGGCTCGACCCGTCGCTGCGCCCCGGCGACGTGGTGGTCGCGGACCGGGTGATCGGGCCCGACGGGGCCGAGACCACGTGCGGCAGCGCCCGGATGCTGGCGGCGCGGCTGCGCGCCGACGGGCTGCCCGCGCGGGTCGGCGCGGTGGTCAGTTCGGACCGGCTGGTGTCCGGACCGCGCCGGGCGGAACTGGCCCGCTCCGGCGCGGTGGCGGTCGACATGGAGTCCGCGGCCCTGGTCGCCACCGACCGGCCCACCGCCGTGGTGCGGGTGATCGCCGACCCGGCCGACGGACGCCTGGTGGCACCTGCCACCCTGGGCCGGGTGCGCAAGGCGGTGTCCACGCTGGCCGCGGTGGCCCCGGCGGTCGCCGACTGGGCGGCCGCGGTCGCTCCGCGCACCCTGTTGCTGGCCGAGCCCCGCTCGTTCTGCGCCGGCGTGGAACGCGCCATCGAGGTGGTGGAGCAGGCGCTCATGCAGCGCGGTGCACCCGTGTACGTGCGCAAGCAGATCGTGCACAACCAGCACGTCGTGGGCGATCTGGCGGGCCGCGGCGCGGTGTTCGTGGAGGAACTGGACGACGTGCCCACCGGCGCCACCGTGGTGTTCTCCGCGCACGGCGTGTCGCCGGCGGTGTGGCAGCGGGCCCAGGACCGCGAGTTGAAGGTGATCGATGCCACCTGTCCGCTGGTGACCAAGGTGCACTCGGAGGTGCGGCGGTTCGCCGACCGCGGCGACACCATCATCTTCATCGGGCACGCCGGGCACGAGGAGACCGAGGGCACCATGGGTGAACGCCCCGACTCCACCGTGCTGGTGCAGGATCTGGCCGACGCCGAGACCGTGCAGGTCCCCGACCCGGAGCACTGCTCGTACCTGGTGCAGACCACTCTGTCCGCCTACGAGGTGGCAGGCATCGTGGAGGTGCTGCGCCGGCGGTTCCCGGCCATCAAGGGCCCCGCCACCGACGACATCTGCTACGCCACCACCAATCGCCAGGACGCCCTGCGGGACGTCGCATCGGCCGCCGAGCTGGTGCTGGTGGTCGGGTCGCAGAACTCCTCCAACAGCCGCCGGCTGGTGGAGACCGCCCAGCGATACGGCGCGGAGGCGCATCTGGTGGACTACGTCGACGACGTGGATCTGCGATGGCTGGCCGGGGTGTCCAAGGTGGGCATCACCGCCGGGGCGTCGGCCCCGGCCGCGTTGGTGGACCAGGTGGTGGCCGGCATCGCCGGGCTCGGACCCGTTCAGGTCCAGACCCGGCGGTTGGTGACGGAGAACGTGCATTTCACGCTACCGAAGGAGGTGCGAGGCGCATGAGCATGCCACTGCGGCAGTCCCTGCGTGTGGCCCGATACCTGTTGGGCAAGAAGATCAAGGGGGAGAAGAAGTTCCCCCTGCTGGTGGAGCTGGAGCCGCTGTTCGCCTGCAACCTGGCCTGCGTCGGCTGCGGCAAGATCCAGCATCCGGCGGATGAGCTGCGCCGGCGGATGCCGGTGCAGCAGGCGCTGGATGCCATGGAGGAGTGCGGCGCGCCCATGGTGTCCATCGCCGGTGGCGAGCCGCTGATGCACCCGCAGATCGACGAGCTGGTGAACGAGCTGGTGCGGCGCAAGAAGTTCGTCTTCCTGTGCACCAACGCCATGCTGGTGCGCAAGTGGTGGGACAAGTTCGACTTCAAGCCGTCCCCTTACTTCGCGTTCACCGTGCACATCGACGGCCTGCGCGAGGTGCACGACCACTCGGTGAACAAGGCGGGGGTGTTCGACGAGGCGGTGGAGGCGATCCGCTGGCTGAAGAACAAGGGGTTCCGGGTGACGACGAACTCCACCTTCTTCACCACCGACAGCCCGCAGAACGTGATCGACGTGCTGGACTTCCTCAACGACGACCTGAAGGTCGACGAGATGATGATTTCTCCGGCATACGCGTACGAGAAGGCGCCGGACCAGGAGCACTTCCTGGGCGTGACGCAGACCCGCGAGCTGTTCAAGAAGGCGTTCGCGAACGGCAACCGCAAGCGTTGGCGGCTGAACCACTCGCCGCTGTTCCTGGACTTCCTGGAGGGCAAGGTCGACTTCGGGTGCACCGCCTGGGGGATCCCGAGCTACTCGCTGTACGGGTGGCAGAAGCCCTGCTATCTGATGAGCGACGGATACGTCAAGACGTACAAGGAACTGATCGAGACCACCGACTGGGACTCGTACGGCCGGGGCAAGGACCCGCGCTGCGCCAACTGCATGGCCCACTGCGGGTACGAGCCGTCGGCGGTGATCGCCACCATGGGGTCGCTGAAGCAGACGCTGCGAGCCGCGCGGGGCAGCTGACCGGGACGCCGGCGCCGACTCGGAGTCCGGGCGCCGACTCGGCCGCCGGGCCCGCGCCCGGCGCCGGCTCGGATTCGGGCGTCGGCGCCGCGCCCGGCGCCGGCTCGGATTTCAGGTGTGGGGGCCGGGTCAGGCGCCGGCCCGCAGCGTCTGCTTGAGCGAACCCATGGTGGCGATCACCGCCGACGGCTCGTACCCGCAGTGGGCCATGCAGTTGGCGCAGCGCGGGTCCTTGCCCCGGCCGTAGGAGTCCCAGTCGGTGGTCTCGATCAGTTCCTTG
>DASSTH010000036.1:0-6231 GCA_035708025.1 Nakamurella sp.
CCGGCGCAGGGGTCGGCCAACCGTGGCGGGACCTGCGAAAGCTGTTGCGCAAGCAGCAGATCCGGCCGGCCGGTACCACCGTGCTGTTCGTCGTCGCTCCGGCGGTGGTGGCCGGCAGCGCGCTGCTGGTCGCGGCGGCGCTGCCGCTGGTCACCACCGCATCCCCGCTGGATCCGGCCGCCGACCTGTTCGCGGTGGTCGGAGTGCTGCTGATCGGGACCGTGGCGCTGGCGCTGGCGGGGCTGGACACCGGCACCGCGTTCGGCGGCATGGGCGCCAGCCGCGGCATGACCGTGGCCGCATTGGTGGAGCCGACCCTGCTGATGGCGATGTTCGCGCTGTCGGTACCGGCCGGATCCACCAACCTGGGTGCGATCGTCTCGGCCGGGGCGGCGGACCCGTGGCGGGCGATCAGCCCGTCCGCCGTGCTGGCGCTGGCCGCCCTGATGGTGGCCATCCTGGCCGAGGCGGGCCGGCTGCCGGTGGACAACCCGGCCACCCACCTGGAACTGACCATGATCCACGAGGCCATGGTGCTGGAGTACGCCGGGCCGCGGCTGGCGATCATGGAATGGGCCGGCGGGATGCGGCTGACCGTCCTGCTGGCACTGCTGGCCAACCTGCTGCTGCCGTTCGGCGTGGCGGGGGCCGCCGCCGGGATCGGCGCGGTGCTGCTGGCCGCCGGGTTGATCGCCGTGAAGGTGACGGTGCTGGCCGCCGCGCTGGCCGCGGTCGAGGTGTTCGTGGCCAAGCTGCGGCTGTTCCGGGTGCCGGAGCTGCTGGCCGGCTCGTTCGTGCTGGCGTTGCTGGCGGTCACCGCGGCGTTCTTCCTCACCGGATCGGGGGTGTGACCGGGATGCCCGTCACCGCCGCTGTCTTCGCTCCGCCACCGGGTCTCGTCACCGCCGCTGTGCTCGCTCCGCCACCGGGTCCCGTCACCGACGCCCTGTCGGCGTCCCCCGCGGAGGGTGTGCCGGCTGCTGTCGGTGGCCTGCCGGCGGTGACCAATCTGCTGGCCGGTTCGCTGCTGGTGATCGCGCTGCTCATCGTGTGGCGGCGGGAACTGCGCGCCATCGTGGTGCTGCTGGGCGTGCAGGGCGCGGTGCTAGCGGCGCTGCCCATCGCCTACGGGGCGGCGTCGGGTGAGCCGGAACTGATCGCGGTCGGGGCGGCGATGCTGGTGCTGCGGGCGTGGCTGCTGCCGGCGATCCTGGCCCGAGTGGTGGCGGCGGACCGGGCCGCGCGCCGCGAGACCGCGCCGCTGGTCGGCACCGCCGGGTCGCTGCTGGCCTGCGCCGTGCTGATCGTGCTGGCGTTCGCGGTGTCCCGCCCGGTGATCGAGCTTCGCCCGGACGATGCGGCGGTGCGCGCGGTGCCGGCCGCCGTGGCGGTGCTGCTCATCGCGGTGTTCACCATGGCGGCGCGCCGGCAGGCGCTGTCCCAGGCGGTCGGGTTCTTGATGCTGGACAACGCGATCACCGCGGCCGCGTTCCTGCTGGCCGGCGGCATCCCGCTGATCGTGGAACTGGGCGCGTCCCTGGACGTGCTGTTCGCGATGCTGGTACTCGGCGTGCTCGCTACCCGGATGCGGCGGGTGTTCGGCGACACCGACCTGCACCGGCTGCAGGAGTTGCGGGACTGATGGACGCCCTCGTGCTGCTCGCCCCGCTGGCCCCCGCCGCCGCGGCGGTGCTGGCGGCCGCCACCGGATGGCGGCGGGTCAGCGCCCTGGGCACCGCCGTCGCGGCACTGGCCATCGGTATTAGCGGCGCGGTGCTGGCCCCCGCGGTGGCCGGCGGGCCGCGGTACGCGCTGGGCGGGCTGCTGCGCGCGGACTCGCTGTCGGCGATGCTGCTGATCGTGATCGGCGCGGTCGGGGCGCTGGCGTCGTTCGCCGGGGTCAACTACCTGGACGCGCAGATCGCCGCCGGCCGCACCGGACCGCGGCGGGCCCGGCTGTACGGCACCCTGGTCCCGGGGTTCCTGTCCGCCATGGTGGTGGCGGTGCTGGCGGCGAACATCGGCGTGATGTGGGCGGCCGTCGAGGCCACCACGGTGATCACCGCGTTCCTGGTGGGACACCGGGGTCAGCGCAGCGCCCTGGCCGCCGCTTGGAAGTACGTGGTGATCTGCTCGGTGGGCATCGCGCTGGCCCTGCTGGGCACCGTGCTGCTGTACTTCGCCGCCGAACAGGCCGGCGTGCCGCCCGGCCAAGCGCTGGACCTGGACACGCTGCTGGCGCACGCGGGCGGGCTGGACCCGGCCGTCACCCGGCTGGCCGCCGGACTGCTGTTGATCGGCTACGGCGCCAAGGCCGGCCTGGTGCCGTTCCACACCTGGCTGGCCGACGCGCACAGCCAGGCGCCCTCGCCGGTGTCCGCGCTGATGAGCGGCGTGCTGCTGGCCGTCGGGTTCTCGGCGTTGCTGCGGCTGGCGCCGGTGCTGGCGCCGGCCGCCGGCGCCGGGTACCTGCGCACCGGCCTGCTGGTGCTCGGGCTGGCGACGGTGGCGGTCGCCGCGCTGCTGCTGACCGTGCAGGCCGACCTCAAGCGCATGCTGGCCTACTCCTCGATGGAGAACATGGGACTGATCGCCATCGCCGCCTCGGTCGGCAG
This sequence comes from Nakamurella sp., assembly GCA_035708025.1. Classification (GTDB taxonomy): domain Bacteria; phylum Actinomycetota; class Actinomycetes; order Mycobacteriales; family Nakamurellaceae; genus Nakamurella. Next base: position 2,616 of record DASSTH010000036.1, read on the forward strand.
CCGGCTGGCGGTCGCCGCGCTGCTGCTGCACGTGCTGGCGCACGGGCTGGGCAAGACGGTGCTGTTCCTGGCGGCCGGCACGTTGCAGGAGTCGCACGAGTCCACCGCCATCTCCGCCATCCGGGCGGTGCTGGCCCGCTCCCGGTTGATCGGCATCTCCTTCGCGGTGGGCATCGCGGTGGTGGTGGCGGTGCCGCCGTTCGCGATGTTCGCCAGCGAGGTGGCCATCGCCCGGTCACTGGCCGACGCCCGGCTGGGCTGGGTGCTGGCGGTCGCCGGAGTGTTCGTGCTGATCGCGTTCGCCGCGCTGGTGTCCCGCACGGTGGGCATGCTGCTGGGCGCGCCCGACGCCGGGGCGCCGGCCATCGCGGTGCCGCGGTCGGTGGCGGTGGTGCTGGTGGTCGGCGTGCTCGCCTGCCTGGCGCTGGGTGTGACGGCCGGTCCGCTGGCCGGGGTCATCGAGCAGGCGGCCGCTCTGGTGGGTGGATCGTGAGCGGCGCGGATGGGTGGGTCGCGGGCCGCGCGGATGGGTGGGTCGCGGGCCGCGCGGCTGGGAGGGCCGCGGGCCGCGCGGGTGGGTTGCCGGTGCGCCGCACCGGCCGGGCGGTGCCGGCCGAGGAGTTGGCCGAGCGGGCGGCCGCCCTGCTGGCCGACGGGTTCCGGCTGGCCCTGGTGGCCGCGCACGACGACGGCGACCGGCTGCGGGTGGTGTACCTGTTCCTGGCCGGCCGGCCGGACCGGCGGGTGGAGTTGTCGGTGACGGTGCCCGCCGGCGATCCGCGGCTGCCGTCGCTGGCCGCCCTGTCGTTCCCCGCGGGCCGGTTCGAACGGGAGATGCACGACCTGTTCGGCATCGTCCCGGAGGGCCATCCGCTGCCCCGCCGCCTGGTGCGGCACGCGCACTGGCCGTCCGGCTGGTATCCGCTGCGGGCAGACGCCGGCGATCCGCCGCCATCCGGCGCCGGCGACCCCTTCCCGTTCGTGCCGGTGCAGGGCGAGGGGGTGTACGAGATCCCCGTCGGCCCGGTGCACGCCGGCATGATCGGCCCGGGGCATTTCCGGTTCTGGGTGGTCGGCGAGCGGATCCTGAAGCTCAAGGCCCGGCTGTGGTTCACCCACCGCGGGGTGGAGGGGCTGTTCGCCGGCCAGGACCCGCTGGGCGACACCGCGGCGCTGGCGCTGGCCGAGCGGATCAGCGGGGACAGCGCGGTGGCGCACGGGCTGGCGCACTGCCTGGCCGTGGAGGACGCCATGGGCATCGCGGTGCCGCCCGCGGCGCAGCGGCTGCGGGCCCTGCTGCTGGAGCTGGAGCGCATGTACAACCATGTGGCCGACCTCGGGGCGCTGGCCAACGACGTGGGTTTCGGGCTCGCCAACTCGCACGCCGGCCGGATCCGCGAGGAGCTGCTGCGGATCAACGAATCGGTGACCGGACACCGGCTGCTGCGGGGGGCGGTGCGGCCCGGGTCGGTGCGGCTGACGCGGTTGCCGGACCTGGCGATGATCGACGCGTTGGCCGCCGACGTGGCCGATCTGGCCGCCAGTACCCTGGCGAAATCCGTGGTGCACGAACGCTTCTCCGGCACCGGGGTGCTCCGCGCGACAGATGCGGCGGCCCTCGGCTGCCTGGGGCCGGCCGCGCGCGCCAGCGGGCTGCCGGTCGACGCGCGGCTGGACCAGCCGTTCGCCGACGTGCCGGTGCCGGAGCCTTCCGATGCGGCGACGACCGGGGACGTGCTGGCCCGGTTCACCATCCGCAGCGAGGAGTTCGCCGCCTCGGCGGGGCTGGTGCGGTGGATCGCCGAGCGGGCGGAGGGGCTGACGCACCGGGCCGGGTCGCAGGTGATCGACTGTGCGGACGGACCCCGCAGCGGGGTGGGCATCGTGGAAGGGTGGCGAGGCACGGTGGTGCACCGCATCGAGACGGACCGGGCCGGTCGGCTGACCCGGGCGAAAGTGGTGGACCCGTCATGGTTCAACTGGCCGGCCATCCCGGTGGCGCTCGCGGACACCATCGTGCCGGACTTCCCGCTGGTCAATAAGAGCTTCAACCTCTCCTACGCCGGCAACGACCTGTGACGGGCGATCCGGGCCGCCCGATCGGCTGGTTGTCCTGGTCGTCCGGCAAGGACAGCGCCTGGGCGCTGCACGTGCTGCGCTCCGCGGGTGCGCTGTCCGACTCGGTGCGGGTGACCGGGTTGCTGACCACCGTCGTCGCCGGGACCCGCGCGGTGTCCATGCACGGAGTGCCGCACGAACTGCTGCAGGCCCAGGCGGATGCGGTCGGGCTGCCACTGCACGTTGTCGAGTTGCCGTGGCCCTGCCCGAACGAGGAGTACGCCCGGCGGATGGGCGCGGCGGTGGCCGGGGCGCGGGCGCAGGGGGTGTCCCGGATGGTGTTCGGCGACCTGTTCCTGACCGACGTGCGGAGCTACCGGGAGCAGCAACTGGCCGGCACCGGCATCGAGCCGTTGTTCCCGCTGTGGGGGCGGCCCACCGGCGAACTGGCCCGGCAGATGGTGCGCGGCGGGCTGTCCGCGGTGCTGGCGTGCGTGGACTGCCGCCAGGCGCCCCGCGAGTTGGCCGGCCGGGCCTTCGACTCCGGCCTGCTGGCAGACCTTCCGCCTGAGGTGGATCCGTGCGGGGAGAACGGCGAGTTCCACACCTTCGTCACCGACGCCCCGTGCTTCACCGCCCCGGTGCCGGTGACGGTGGGAGCGGCGGCGGAGCAGGACGGGTTCGTGCGAGTCGACCTGGCGCCGGCCGGCCGGTGATCCCGGGGTGACCGACGGTGAGGGACGGTGCCTCCGCGTAGCGTGTCCGGGTGCCCGACGACATCGTGATCACCACCGACCGACCCGAGCGCGCCGAACTGCTGCGGCTGTACAACGCGGTCGGCTGGACCGCCTACACCCGCGACCCCAACCGGCTGGCCCAGGCGGTCGCCGGGTCGCAGCTGGTGCTGTGCGCCCGGACCGGCTCCGGCTCCCTGGTGGGACTGGCCCGCGCGGTGTCCGACGGGGCGGTGATCTGCTACCTGCAGGACATCCTGGTCGACCCGGCGTTTCACCGGAAGGGTGTCGGCCGTCGGCTGCTGGACGCGGCGCTGCAGCGATACCGCGATGTGCGGCAGTTCGTGCTTCTCACCGACGACGACGAGGCCCAGCGCGCCCTCTACCGCTCGGCCGGCCTGGTGCGGTCCGACGAACTGGGCCTGCACGCCTACCTGCGCGCGCCGTCCGGGTAGTCCACGTCAGTCGCTGCAGCGGGGCTCCGATGACGCAGGGGGATCCCTGCCGGTCGGCTCGGGAGGTGACCCGCCCAGCGACCTGCGGATCTGTTCACGCAGAGTTAGCATTCGGCTGACCGCGCCGCGATCGGAGCCGGTCCGCCGCCCCGGACTCACTACCGCGTCGTGCGAAGCTGATGGAGACGGGGGGTTCCACATATGGGGCCGACCCTCAAGGCCGACGACCCCGCGGGCGCCACTGTGCCGGTCGAGGTCCATGGCAAACCCGCGTCACTGCCCGAGCCGGGTCTGGTTCCGGTGGCCCCGGTCGTGACGGTGGGAAAGGCCGACGACCCGGCGGAATCCAACGCCGACGATATGGCGCGC
>DASSTH010000037.1:0-2391 GCA_035708025.1 Nakamurella sp.
CATCACTTCCGCACGCTCCGGGAGGCCGGGCTCATCGCCACCCACCGGCAGGGCGGTCAGGCGCTCAATGTGTTGCGCGAGAGCGAGATCGACGCGGCATTCCCCGGCCTGCTGGACGCCGTGGCTCCCTGACGCCGCCTGGTTTCCGTCACCGCCGTGCCGTTGCCCACCGCGATCCATCGGACTGACGGCCTCCGCAACTGCTCCACCGACTGGTCGAGCATCGAACACATTCATCGGTCTGATTCGGGGCGCCCGCCCGACGGGAGCGCGACGGCGGGGATCAGCGCCACCAGCGTGATACCGATCGCCGACCAGAACGCGCCACGGAACGCACCGACGGCCCCGCCGTCCAGCAGCGCCTGCAGGACCACCGCGACGATCGCGGTGCCGAACGACGCCCCCACCTGCTGGATGATGCGGGTGTTCATCGAGGCGTGCGGTATCCCCGAGGGCTGGATGTCCCGATAGGCGACCGCCATCGGCGGGATCAGCACCGACCCGATGCCGAGCCCGCGAACGAGCAGCACGGCCCCCAACCACCACAGGTTGGTGTCCGGGCCGGCGAGGGCGAACGGCACGGTGGCCAGCGCGGCGAGCAAGAAGCCGGCGATCGTCACCGTGCGCGCCCCGAAGGCATCCACCAGCGTGCCGACCACCAGACGGGCGAGCAGCGCACCGACCCCTTGCGGGATCAGCAGCAGCCCGGCGGCCAGCACGCTGTCCCCCCGCAGCTGCTGGTAGTACAGCGGCAGCAGGAACATGGCGGCGTACATCGCGGCGCCCGCGGTGAACAGCACCGCGGAGGCGGTGCCGAGCGACCGCAGCCGCAGCAGCCGGACGTCGACGATCGGCCGGCGCTCACCGGGCCGTGACGCCCACCGGACGAAGACGGCCAGCAGGGCGATTCCGGCCAGCAGCGGTACCAGCACTGCCGGGTGTCCGAGCCCGCCCTGCTCGGACAGTTGCGACAGGCCCAGCAGGATCCCGGCCAGCCCGGGGACGAGGAGAGCCAGGCCCGTCACGTCCAGGGCGGTGCGTCCGGTCGAGGGCCCGGGAGCGTCGTCGGACAGGTACCGCCGGGCCAGCAGCAGCCCCACCGCGATCACCGGCACATTGACCAGGAACAACCAGCGCCAGCTCAGCCAGTTCAGGATCACCCCGCCGATCACCGGACCGAGGATCGGGCCCAGCGCGATCGGCAGGCTGATGGCGGCGATCAGCCTGCTGCTGACCGTCCCGCCGGCGGCCCGCACCGCGAGCGTCTGCATCAGCGGGAGGATCAGCCCGGCGGCGAAACCCTGCAGCGCGCGGAAGCCGATCACGCTGCCTGCGTTCCACGCCGCCGCCGTCAGCACCGATCCGATCGTGAACAGCGCCAGCGCGGCCATCCAGACCCGCTTGCCGCCCCAGCGACTCTCGGCCCAACCGGTGACGGGGATTGCGACCGCCATCGCCAGCATGAATCCGGTAACGACCCATTGCATGGTGCCCGGTGACGAGTGCAGTTCCACGACCAGCGTGTGGATCGCCAGCGTCACCATCGTGGAGTCGAGGATCGCCGCGATCCCGCCGACGATCAGCGCCAGCAGCACCTTGCGCACCGCCGGCGACAGCACGGTGGCCCCACTCGCCTGCGTGATGGTCATGCCCAGCTCCAGCCTAAGAGAGGATTAACTCTCTTCAAGCTAAGCTCGTACGGTAAGAAATGCAAACCTTTCTTATGCTGGAGGGATCACGACGGTGGATGACGAACCCGCTCGCCGGCGCCGACGACGAGGTCCGGAGCTGGAGGCCGCGCTACTGCAGGCGGCCTGGGACGAGTTGGTCGAGGTTGGATTCGCAAGGTTGACCATGGAGTCGGTCGCCTCCCGCGCCGGTACCGGCATCGCCGTGCTGTACCGCCGCTGGGCGAACAAGGACGAGTTGGTGCTCGCCGCGCTCGCTCACCAGCGGAGCACCCATCCCGTCGACGTCGCGGACACCGGCACCCTGCGCGGCGACCTGCTGGCCACCCTGACCGGCATGGGTCGGGCCCGTGCCGGGTTCTTCGCCGTGGCTGCGGCCGCCGCCTTCTCGGGGCTGCAGACCGGAACCGGCCTCATCCCCGCCCAAGTGCGCGACCGGATCCTCGGCGACCAGCGGACCTCGCGGATCCGCACCATCTACCGGCGCGCCCACGACCGCGGCGAGATCGACCTGGACCGGATCCCTCCCGCCGTGCTCGCCCTGCCGTTCGACCTGGTGCGCCACGACCTGTTCATGGACCTGGAACCCCTGGAGCCCGCACGGATCCGCTCGATCGTCGACGAGCTGTTCCTCCCCCTCGTCCAGCACACCCGGCGAACCCCCTGAGCCACGGGAACGGCCCCTGAACTGCGGTGATGGGGC
>DASSTH010000038.1:0-3009 GCA_035708025.1 Nakamurella sp.
GATCCGGCGTGAGTGCCGCCCGTTCGCCCGCCCCAGCCAGTCGGCGAGCTGGGTGTTGAAGTCGCCAGGGTCGGTGAAGTCGCGGCCGGGCAGGAACGAGGTCTCGAGGTAGCCGTTGTTCCGCTCGGTCAGCCCCTTGGCCTCCGGGTCACGAGGGCGACACAGGTGCACCCCGATGCCCAGGCTGCCGCGGAACGCCTCGAACTCGGCCGTCAGTGTCGGCTTTCCGCGCCGCCAGCACCCGACCGCGGACTCGTTGTCCCAGACCAGCTGCCGCGGGACCGCGCCGATCGTCTGCAGCAGCTGCCAGTGCCCGGCGATCAGGTCCGCGGCGGTGCGTGAAGGGATCATCAACGCCCACCGCATCCGTGAGTAGCCCGAGGTCATCACCAGCACCGGCGGTGACCCGCCCTGGCCAGCGCCCAGCGGGATCAGCACCGGCGGAAACCACAGATCGCACTGCACCCGGTGTCCCGGGTCGTACTCGGTGCGCGAGGCCGGGTCCGGCGGCAGGTAGTACGGCCGCAGCATCCGCACCCGGTCCTTGAGCACCGTCAGACCGTGCTCCCAGCCGATCCGCTCGGCGATCACCGTCGCCGGCATCGTCGGCGTCTTCGCCAGCAGCTCACGGATCGCCGGCTCGACCGCGTCCACCCGTGAACCCGCCGGCGGACGCACATACCGAGGCGGCAGATCGTGCGCCAGCGCTCGACGCACCGCGTTCCTCGAGATCCCCAGCTGCCGAGCGATGGCCTTGATCGCCATCCCCTCCGACCGGTGCAGCCGACGGATCTCCGCCCAGTCCTCCACTGTCATCACCCTCCACAGGGTCACGCAGGGGGTCCACTTTCAACCGTCGATCAGGGGTCAGTTTTCACCCGTCGCCGACAAAAGTTCCCAAGTCCCATGCCGGCGGGAGAGAGGGAGTGTAGTCGGGACAAACCTCGGGATAACATCCATGTGATCTGGGACACATTCGAGAGGCCTCAAGAGCAGCTTCAGCGTAGCCGGCCTCTCCACCTGGAGGGTTTCCCTTAGGAGGGTCCCCACTCAGGCCGGTAGTCGGGCCGGGTGTCCATACACATCAGGCGCTCGCTTGGCGGGTGGACGAAGTCGGCACTGATGACGGATCGGGCGAACGCCTCGTCCTGGTCCGCAAGTGCTGCTTGCGCAACCACCTCAACGGCCGAGACCTCGAGGGCCGGTACCGAACGGGGCTTCGGCAGGTCTTCGAAGCCAACGAACACGCGGGGGGCCAGCGCAGCGCCTACGACCCGCGCGTCGACCCTCGCTTCCCGGTCGGCGCTACCCCGGCGCCTTCGGGTGTGATGGGTCACCGGTGCGCCTCTCAACCTGCCGCCGCGATGGCGTTTGTCGACGGCGCTCGAAAACTGGACGGTTTCGGCGGTGAAAGGTGAACACTCAACGATTGGGGAGTGATCACTTTGGAGGACTGGGCGCTGATCCGGAGGCTGGCCGCGGAGGGGGTGCCGAAGGCGCGGATCGCGGCGCGGCTGGGGGTCTCGCGGACGACGGTGGTCAAGGCGGTGGCCTCGCAGGCGCCGCCTCGGTATGAGCGGGCGCCGGGGCCGAGCTCGTTCACGGTGTTCGAGCCGCGGGTGCGGCCCTGCTGACGGCGACTCCGGACATGCCGGCGACGGTGCTGGCCGAGCGGGTGGGGTGGACCGGTTCGATCCGGTGGTTCTCCGAGAACGTGAAGCGGCTGCGGCCGGAGCATCGCCCGGCCGACCCGGCGGACCGGCTCACGTGGGAGCCGGGGGATGCGGCGCAGTGCGATCTGTGGTTCCCGCCTAAGAAGATTCCGTTGGAGGACGGGACGGCCAGGTTGCTGCCGGTGCTGGTGATCACCGCCGCCTATTCGCGGTTCATCACCGGGACGATGATCCCGACCCGCAAGACCGAGGACCTGCTGTTGGGGTCCTGGCAGCTGATCCGCGAACTGGGGCGGGTGCCGCGCCGGCTGATCTGGGACAACGAGCCGGGGATCGGGCGCGGGCCGCGCCGGGCGGAGGGCGTCGCCGCGTTCATGGGGACGCTGGCGACCCGGCTGGTGCTGCTGCCGCCGCGGGACCCAGAGTCCAAAGGGGTGGTGGAGCGACGCAACGGCTGGTTCGAGACCTCGTTCATGCCCGGCCGGGACTTCGCCTCCCCGGCGGACTTCAACACCCAGTTCACCGGCTGGCTGGCTCGCGCGAACGCCCGGGTGGTCCGCACGATCAAGGCGGCGCCGGTGGACCTGGTCGAGGCCGACCGGGCGGCGATGCTCCCGTTGCCGCCGGTCCCGCTGCACCTGGGTTGGCGGGCCCGGGTGCGGCTGGGCCGGGACTACTACGTCCGGCTGGACACCAACGACTACTCGGTGGACCCGACGGTGATCGGCGCCCTGGTCGACGTGTCCGCTGACCTGGACCGGGTGCGGGTCCGCGCCGGCGGCCGGGTCGTCGCCGACCACGCCCGCCGCTGGGCGCGCGGCATGACGGTCACCGACCCGGCGCACGTCGCGGCCGCGGCCCGGCTGCGCGCGAAGTTCCAACAGCCCCACGCCGGCCCTGGCGGCCGTGGCGGCGGCGACCACGCTGACCTGAGGCGAGACCTGGCCGACTACGACCGGGCGTTCGGCCTGACCGGCGACGGGCAGGTCAGCTGATGGCCGCCGCCAAGACCACCGGTCAGGTCAGCGAGTCGGTCAAGCAGATCACCTACCTGGCGGCCGCGTTGAAGGCCCCCCGGATCAGCGAAGCCGCCGCCCGGATGGCCGACCAGGCCCGTGACGCGGGCTGGACCCACGAGGACTACCTGGCCGCGGTCCTCGAACGCGAGGTCAGCGCCCGCAACGCCTCCGGCGCCCGGCTGCGGATCCGCGGGGCCGGGTTCGGCACCGTCAAGACCCTGGAGGACTTCGACTTCGACGCCCAACCCGCCGTCCGCCAGCAGGTCGCCGCCCTGGCCTCCGGCGGGTTCCTCGCCGAGGCCCGCAACGTGGTCCTG
>DASSTH010000039.1:0-5859 GCA_035708025.1 Nakamurella sp.
GGCTTCGCTCACTGTGCTGGATTGTTCGCTCCGCGCTCCGCTCGTCGGCCCTGCTGCTCCGCAGCAACGGGCCTGCCACGCTCCGGCTTCGCTCACAGTGCTGGATTGTTCGCTCCGCGCTCCGCTCGCCGGCCCTGCTGCTCCGCAGCGACGGGCCCGCCTCGCTCCGGCTTCGCTCACTTGAGTCCCACCCTCGGGTCCAGCATCGAGTACAGGACGTCGATGACGATGTTCACCAGCAGGATGGCCAACGCGGACAGCACCACCACGCTCTGCACCAGCCCGAAGTCGTGCCGGGTGAACCCGGTGATCAGCAGCGAGCCCAGCCCGGGCAGGGCGAACACCGCCTCCACGATCAGCGCCCCGCCCAGCAGCCCGGCGAAGATCAACCCGAGCAGGGTGACCGTGGGCAGGATCGCGTTGGGCAGCACATGCCGCAGGATCAGCCTGCGGCCGACCAGCCCCTTGGCCCGGGCGGCCAGCACGAACTCGGAGTCCAGCACCTCCAGCAGGCTGGCGCGCAGGCTGCGCACCAGCACCGCCGTGTACAGCACCCCGAGCGTCGCGGCCGGCAGGAACAGCGTCTTCAGGTGCCCGACGAATCCCGGCTGCAGCCCGCCGGCCGGGAAGATGGGCAACTTGTAGGCCAGCAGGAACAGCAACATGGTGCCCACCCAGAAGGCCGGCATGCCCAGGCCGACCACCGGAACGCTGCGGATCACGTGGTCCGTCAGGCGCTCCCGGCGCAACGCCGCGAGCACCGCCAGGATCACCGTCACCACCGCGGTCAGCACCACCGCGTACACCGCCAGGAACAGCGTGGTGGGCAGCGCGGTCAGGATGACATCCATGGCCGGCTTGCCGTAGACCACCGAGGATCCGAAGTCGCCGTGCAGCATGCCGCCCACGTAGCGGCCGTACTGGTTCCACAGCGGCTGGTCCAGACCGAGCTGGTGGTTGATCCGGGAGATGTCCTCGGTGGTGGTGCGGATCCCGAGCATGCCGAACGCCACGCTGCCGGGCAGCGCCTTGAACATCAGGAAGGTCAGCAGGGTGACCGCCCACAGGGTGATCACCGCTTGGCCCAGGCGGCGGAGCAGGAAGCGGAGCCTGGTCACGTCAGGGCCCGCCTCCTGCTGCGCTCGCCGATGCTCAGCCCAACCACAGGTCGTTGAAGTTGAACTGCCCGGTCAGGATGACGTTGAAGCCGTGCAAGGTCTTCGTCGCGCCCCAGTAGTAGGGCACGGTGTACAGGCCGGGCGTGCTGACGTCCACGTTCACGATGTTGTCGGCCACCTTCTTGAAGCCCTCCAGCCGCTTGGCCGGGTCGAACTCGGCCGCCGCCTCGTCGTACAGCTTCTGGCTGCTGGTCATGTCCACGAACGAGTTGTAGCCCTGGGTGGCGAAGTAGTAGCCGACCAGCTCGCCGGCGTCCGGGATGTCGTAGGTCAGCAGGCCGAAGTGCAGGTCGAAGGTCTTGTTGGTGGTGGCCGCCTGAATGGTGTTGGTGTCCACCGTCTCGATCTGCGCCGTCAGGCCCAGGGCCTGCAGGTTCGCCTGGATCACCTGGGCGGCCTGCGGCCATCCGGTGGGACTGGTCTTGGTGTACTGCAGCACGATGGGCTTCGTCCAGGTCGGTGTCTTCGACTGGGCCAGTTCGGCCTTGGCGGCGTCCAGGTCGAACTTCGTCCCATCCGCGGGCTGGTACTTGTCCAGCACGGAGGCGGACATCCAGGTCGCCGCCGGTTCGCCCTTGCCGCGCAGGGCGGCCTGCACGATGCTCTGCCGGTCCAGCGCCAGCGAGATGGCCTTGCGGAAATGCACGTCGTCGAACGGCGCCTTGGTGGTGTTCATCACCAGGAAGTCGACCTCGGTGGAGGGGAACGTCGCGACCGTGGTGTTGCCGGTATTGATCGAGTCGAGTTGGGAGAACTCGGGAGTCTCGATCAGCTGGGCCTGCCCGCTGCGCAGCTGGATCAGCCGGGTGTTCGGGTCGGCGATGGTGTTGAGCGTGATGCTGTCCAGGTGGCCCTTCTCACCCCACCAGTTGGGGTTGGGCACCACCTTGATGCCGACGCCCTGGGTGACGCTGGCGAACATCCACGGCCCCGAGCCGATGGGCTGCTTGTAATAGTCGTCCTTGGACTTGCCGCCGAAGTTGTCCTCGATGATCCCGCTGGTCTCCAGCGTGAGCAGTTGCAGCATCACCGGCTCGGGGGCCTTGGTCTTGATGATCACCGTGTCGTCGCCCTGCGCCGTCACGTCGGTGATGTTGCTGTACAGCGAGCCCAGGTAGTCCCCCTTGCGGGCCAGGTCCAGCGAGAAGACCACGTCCTTGGGGGTGACCGGCTTGCCGTCGGAGAACTTCGCGTCGGTGCGCAGGGTGAAGGTCCAGGTCAGCTTGTCGTCGGACAGCGTGTAGCCGGTGGCCAGCGACGGCTGCGGCACCGCCTTGTTGTCCAGCACGTACAGCCGGTCCAGCACGTTCTCCAGTACTCGCAGCGCGTCGTTGCTGGTGCCGGCCAGGTCCTTGTCCAGGGTGGTCATCTCCTGGTATCCGGCGATCACCAGATCGCCGCCGTTCTTGGCCTGCTCGGTCTCGCTCGGAGCACTGCTCGGGCTCTGTCCGCCCGAGGCGCTGCCCGAGCCGCCGCCGGCAGTGCTACCGGCCGGAGCCGAGGTGCTGCCCCCCTGGGCGGGGGTCGAGGCCGCCGGCGTGCTGGCGCCGGAGGACTGTGACGGGTTGCCGCCGGAACCACTGCACGCGGCCAGCAGCATGACGGGCGCGATCAACAGCGCACCGGCCGCTGTCCATCGCCGGGTCCACCGAGTGGTCACTGGGATTCCCTTCGTTCGTCGCGGCCGGACGGCGCGACGCCCGAGGGCGCGGAGGTTCGCCCGGCGCTCGAGGCACCGGCCGGACGCCGCTTGCCGGATGAGGGCTGATGGTAAGGGCCACGGGCTCGGCCGGTCATTGTTGCGGCGGACCATCTTGGGCCCGACCCACGGTCCTGGGCAACATCGCGCGGCACCGGCGAGCTGGCCTACGGTGATCGCCGACCCGGTCGGCCGGCATCGGTTCGCGCGTCCCCGCACGTCGCCGACCGCTGCCGCCGCGACCGTCCGCGTCCATCCGGGAGGACCGCCATGTCGACCGAGCATCTGGCCACCCCGCTGGAGACCGAACTGGACGCGCTGTTCGGGCAGTACACCGCTGCCAACCAGTCGCGCGGCCTGGTGTACGGCCTGGTCGGGCCCGGCGGGCTGGTGCACAGCGCCGGGTTCGGGGTCGCGAACGACGACGGCACCGCTCCGGACCTGGACACGGTGTTCCCGATCGCCTCGATGTCCAAGAGCTTCGTGGCCTGCGCCGCGCTGTTGGCCCGCGATCGCGGCCTGCTGAACCTGGACGCCCCGATCACCGACTTCTTCGGCGAGTTCCGCGCCACGGGCACCTTCGACGACCCGTGCGACCCGCCGACCATCCGGATGCTGCTGAGCATGGCGGGCGGCCTGACCGAGGACAACTCGTGGGTCGACCCGTTCATCGACATGCCCGAGGACCAGCTGCTGGCGGCCATCGGCAAGGGCATGACCTACAGCAACCTGCCGGGCGCGGTCTTCGAGTACTCCAACGTCGGATTCACGCTGGCCGGCCTGGCGGTGGGCCGGGCGGTCGGCGCGCGCATCGAGGACTTCGTGCACGAGGAGCTGCTGGCTCCGCTGGGCATGAACTCCACCTGGTTCGACAACAGCGCGCCGGACGGCGGCCCGGTCCGGGCCACCGGCTACTCGCTGGACCCGCAGGGTGCCTGGGTCGGCTACCCGCCGGCCCGGTCCGCGGCGTTCGCCGCTGCCGGCGGGATCCAGAGCACCGTCCGGGACCTGGCGGTGTGGGTCACCTGGCTGGGCTCGGCGTTCCGCCCGCCCAGCGGCGCCGACCAAGGTCCGGTGGGCCGGGCGTCGCGGCGGGAGATGCAGCGCCTGCACCAGCTCAACCTGCCCCTGCTGGCCCCCCGGGCGAACGGCACCTGGAAGTTCGCGGTCGGCGGATACGGCCTGGGGCTGGGGATCGCCGAGGACCTGAACCGCGGCACCATCGTCGCGCACAGCGGCGGGCTGCCCGGCTTCCTGTTGAACATGACCTGGCATCCCGACTCCGGCCACGGCATCGTGGTGCTCACCAACAGCCACCGGGGCAATCCGGTCGGGCTCGCCGAGGAGGCGCTGTTCCGGGTGCTGGACCGGCATTCCACGCCGGCCCGCACCGTCCGGTTGTGGCCGGCGACCCGCGACCTGCGCGCCGCCGCGGAGCAGTTGATCCGCTCCTGGGACGACGACCTGGCGGCCCGCATCTTCGCCGAGAACATCGAGTTCGACCGTCCGGTGGCCGAGCGGCGGGCCGAGATCGACGAGCTGATCGCCGAGATCGGCCCGCTGGCCCCGCCCACTCCGCAGCCGGACGTCCTGTCCGCCGCCACGTCCGCCGATGTCACCTGGGCGATCCCCGGCACCAGCGGCGAACTGCAATGCATGATCCACCTGACGCCGGTGCAGCCGCCCCGTATCCAGGAGTTCGTGGTCCGCGCCGCACGCTACGACACCCCGCGCAGCGCACGCCCGGCCGACATCTCGCCCCACCGGGGCGGGCTGGGCATCTCGTTCCTCGGCTCGCTGCCCAACACCCGCGTGGAGTGGCCGGCCGACGGTCCGGACGGAGCGCCCCGGTGACCCAACCCGACCAGCAGACCTCCCCCGCCCCGGGCACCCCCGCGGACGTCGCGGACCGGATCGCGCAGGCCGCCGCGGCGGCCGGCGCGGACGTGTTCGCCCATGCGCTGGACATCGACTCCGGTGACGAGATCGGCGTGCGCTCGGACGATCCGGTGGTGACGGCGTCGGTGTTCAAGGTCCCGGTGCTGACCGAGTATGTCCGCCAGGTCGGGGCCGGCGAACTGGATCCCACCGCCCGGGTGACCATCCGGGCCGGCACCGGCACCCTGGGTCCCACCGGCCTGTCGGTGTTCAGCGACGACGCCGAGTGGTCGCTGCGGGACATCGCCACGTCCATGATCACCGTCAGCGACAACGCCGCCACGGACATCCTCACGGGTGTCGTCGGGGTGGACCGGATCAACGCCACCATGGCGGCCCTCGGGCTCCCAGGGACGGTGCTGATCGGCGACTGCGCCACGCTGTTCGCCACCATGGCCGCCGACTACGGGGTGGGCGACATCAGCGAGGTCGACGACCTGCTGCGGGCCGACCCCGGCCGGGTGGCTCGGCTGGCGGTGTGCACCCCGGAGCTGACCAACCGGTCCACGCCCCGGGAATCGGCCCGGTTGCTGCAGCTGCTGTGGACCGACCGGGCGGCGGATCCGGCCGGCTGCGCGGAGGCGCGGCGGATCATGGGGCTGCAGGTCTGGCCGCACCGGCTGTCCTCCGGCTTCCCCCGAGACGACGTCCGGATCAGCGGCAAGACCGGCACCATCGGCGTGGTGCGCAACGAGATCGGCGTCGTGGAGTTCCCGGACGGGCGCCGGTTCGCGGCCGCGGTCTTCACCCGCAGCCACCGGTTCGGCTACCGCCAGCCGGCCGTCGATGCGCTGATCGGCACGGTGGCGGCCATGCTGGTCGCCGCGCTGGCCGACCGCTGATCGCCCGTGCTGGCCGATCTCGTCCTGACCGGTGGCATCGTCGTCGACGGCACCGGTGACCCGCCCCGGCCCGCCGACGTCGCCGTCACCGGCGGGCGCATCACGGCCGTGGCCCGGCCCGGGGAATTGGCGGAGGTGCCGGCCGCCACCGTGCTGCGGGTGCCCGGCCGGGCGGTCGCGCCCGGCTTCATCGATGCGCACG
>DASSTH010000040.1:0-5701 GCA_035708025.1 Nakamurella sp.
GAGCGGGTGATGGCGCCGAAGTCGGTGCCCACGTCCTTGCAGTGTTGCTCCAGCAGCCGGGACTTGTGGGCGAAGCCGTCCGGGGTGCCGTCGAAGTTGGTGTACTGGGCGTATTTCGCGGCGATCCGCAGGGTGACCTTCTCGCCGCCGCCTGCGATCCACAGCGGGATACCGCCCTGCTGCAGCGGCAGCGGGCGCACGATCGCGCCGTCCACCTGGTAGTGCTTGCCCTGCAGGGTGGCGGTGCCGGTGCGCCAGGCCTGCTGCATGATCTGCACACCCTCGTCCAGCATGGCCAGCCGTTGCCCGGCGGTGGGGAAGCCGTACCCGTAGGCCCGCCACTCGTGCTCGTACCAGCCGCCGCCGATGCTCATCTCGATGCGGCCGCCGGACACGATGTCGATGGTGGCCGCGACCTTCGCCAGGTAGGCGGGGTTGCGGTAGCCCATGCAGGTACACATCTGGCCGAGCCGGACCCGGTCGGTGGCAGCCGCGTAGGCGGCCATCAAAGTCCAGGCCTCGTGGGTCGCCTCGTCGCTGGGCTCCGGCACCGTGTGGAAGTGGTCGTACACCCACACCGACTCCCACGGGCCGGCGTCGGCGCGCTTGGCCAGGCCGGACATGACCTCCCAGTGCCGGGCCGGGTCGATGCCGACCAGGTCCATCCGCCAGCCCTGCGGGATGAAGAATCCGAAGCGCATCCTCGTCATGACTGTGGAACCTACCCACCATCGGATGCCGGGATGCGCCGGGGCCCGCTGCGGGTCGGCAGCCCGCTGGATATCCGCAGATGCGGATCTTATGCTTCGTTGGTGACGCAATTCCGGATCAGTGAGGCCGCCGGGCTGCTCGGTGTCAGCGACGACACGGTGCGCCGGTGGGTGGACGGCGGCTCCTTGGCCTGCCACAAGGACCGTTCCGGTCGCAAAGTGATCGACGGGGCCGAATTGGCGGCGTTCGCCCGCGCCCAGCACACCGCCACCCCGGATCCGTCCGGCATCGGCCGCAGCGCCCGCAACCGGTTCGTCGGCCTGGTCACCGGGGTGACCGCCGACACCGTGATGGCCCAGGTGGAACTGCAGTGCGGACCGCACCGGGTGGTGTCGCTGATCAGCGCCGAGGCCGTGCGCGAACTCGGCCTGCAGGTCGGGTCGCTGGCGGTGGCCGTGGTGAAGGCCACCACGGTGATCGTGGAAACCCCCGGGGAGACCTGATGCGCGGATGGGGGCGGATCCTCGGCGCGGTGGCGGCGCTGGCGGTGGCGCTGGCCGGGTGTTCGGCCGGCAACGCTGGCGTGCCCGCGGCATCCGGCGGCACCAACTCGGGTCCGGCTGGCGCCCCGTCACCGGGGTCGCGCGGGGCCGGCGACGACCTGTCCGGCACCCTCACGGTCTTCGCGGCGGCGTCGTTGAAGGCGACCTTCGACCAGTTGCGCACCCGGTTCCTGGCGGCGCATCCGGGGGTGCACTTCCCGGAGATCACCTACGACGGCTCCTCGACCCTGGTCACCCAGATCCGGAACGGCGCTCCGGCCGACGTGTTCGCCTCCGCGGACGAGGCGAACATGGACAAGGTCGCCGAGCTCGTCGCCTCCCGGGCGGACTTCGCGACCAACACGCTGCAGATCGCGGTGGCGCCGGGCAACCCGAAGGACATCACCTCGCTCGCCGATCTGGCGAAACCCGGTGTGGTGACGGTGATCTGCGAGGCGCCGGTGCCCTGCGGGGCGGCGTCGCACCGGGCGCTGGACGCCGCGGGGGTGACACTGACACCGGCCAGCGAGGAGCAGAACGTGGCCGCGGTGCTGACCAAGGTGGCCACCGGCGACGCGGACGCCGGCCTGGTGTACGCCACGGACGTGAAGTCCTCGGGCGGGAAGGTGCAGGGCATCGACTTCCCGCAGGCGGCCCGGGCGGTGAACATCTACCCGATCGCGGTGCTCAAGGACTCCGGCAACGCGGCGGCCGCGCGGGCGTTCGTCGACCTGGTGACCGGGACGGAGGGCCGCGCGGTGCTCGCCGCCGCCGGCTTCGGACCGCCGTGAGTGTCACCGGCGAGGATGCCTCCCCGGCGAGGATCAACTTCCGCCCGCGAGGATCAAAGTGCAGCATTCGTGCCCGTTCTGCCCGGTTCACCGTGAAGTTGATCCTCGCGGAGCCGGCGGCGGTGAGGGTCGGGGAGTTGGCGGCGGGGATGACGTGGCGGCGAGCGGGAGGGGCCGGTGACGACATGGTGGTGACGGGATGGCGGTGACGGGGTGAGCGGGGCGAGGCGCGATCGGCGGGTGCCGGCCGGCCGGGTCCCGCGATGGCTGTACCTGCCCGCCACGCTCGGGTCCGCATTCCTGGTACTGCCGGTGGTGGCGTTGATCGTGCGAGCGGACTGGCCCGCGGTGCCCTCGGCGATCACGTCACCGGCGGCGGTCAGTGCGCTGTGGCTGTCGGTGCGGTGCGGCTTGGCCGCCACCGCGGTATGCCTGCTGTTGGGGGTGCCGCTGGCGCTGGTGCTGGCCCGGCACGACTCGCCGCTGATCCGGGTGGTGCGCGCGCTGGTGACGCTGCCGCTGGTGCTGCCGCCGCTGGTGGGCGGCATCGCCCTGCTGTACCTATTGGGCCGGACCGGATTGGCCGGCCGCTACCTGGACCTGTGGTTCGGCATCACCCTGCCGTTCAGTACCGCGGCGGTGGTGCTCGCCGAGGCGTTCGTGGCGCTGCCGTTCCTGGTGATATCGGTGGAGGGCGCGCTGCGCACCGCGGGCACCCGGTACGAGATCGTGGCGGCGACCCTGGGCGCCCGGCGGTGGACGGTGTTCCGGCGCATCACGCTGCCGCTGGTGCTGCCCGGGTTGCTGTCCGGCACGGTGCTCTGCCTGTCCCGGGCGCTGGGCGAGTTCGGTGCCACCGCACTGTTCGCCGGCAACTCGCCGGGCGTCACCCGCACCATGCCGCTGCTGATCTACACCGCGTTCAACAGTGCGGGTGCGGACCAGGACTCGGCCGTGGCGCTGTCGCTGTTGCTGGTCGTGGTGGCCATCGTGTTCCTGCTGCTGATCCGCGGGTGGCGGGAACAGCGGTGACGGGACAGTCGGTGCCGGCCCCGCCCGGCCTGTTGGACGCCCGGATGCGGGTGCGCCGCGGCATTTTCGAACTGGAAGCGTCGATCCAGGCGCGCCCGGGCGAGGTCGTCGCGGTGCTCGGACCGAACGGAGCCGGCAAGTCCACGCTGCTCGGCGTGCTGGCCGGACTGATCGCCCCCGACCACGGCTCCGTGCGGCTCGGTGGCCGGACGCTCACCGGGCCCGGCGTGCTGGTTCCCGCGGAGGGACGGCGGATCGGGCTGATGGGCCAGGACCCACTGCTGTTCCCGCACCTGTCGGCGGCGCAGAACATCGCCTTCGGTCCGCGGTCGCAGGGCCGGGGGCGAGCCGAATCGAAGCGGCTCGCCACTGCCTGGCTGGATCGGATGGGCTTGGCGGACATGGCATCCCGGCGCCCGGCCCAGCTGTCCGGCGGTCAGCGGCAGCGGGTGGCGTTGGCCCGGGCGCTGGCTGCCGGGCCAGATCTGCTGCTGCTGGACGAGCCGATGGGCGCGCTGGACGTGGAGACCGCCCCGGAGATCCGTCAACTGCTGCGCGCGCACCTGCGTGGATCCGGTGTCAGCACGGTGTTGGTGACGCACGATGTACTGGACGCCGCGGTGCTGGCGGACCGGGTGCTGGTGCTGGCCGCGGGCCGGGTGGTGGACTCCGGTCCGCCCGCCTCCGTGCTGTCGGCCCCGCGCAGCGAGTTCAGCGCCGCCTTGGCCGGGCTCAACCTGCTGGCGGGCATGGCGAGCGGTGATGCCGGTGCCGGACAACCGATCTCCGTCACCGACGAATCCGGCCGCACCGTCTCCGGGATCGCCGCCGAACCGGTGCGGGACGGACAACCCGCGGCGGCGGTGTTCGCGCCCTCCGCGGTCTCGGTGTTCCGGGAATCGGTGGGCGGCAGCCCGCGCAACCACTGGCCCGCGGTGATCGCCGCGATGGAGCCTGGCCCGTCGGCGGTGCGGGTGCGCTCGGCGGGTGAGCCGGCCGTCGCGGCGGACGTCACCGCGGCATCCGTGGCCGAGTTGGGGCTGGATGTCGGCTCCCGGGTGTTCTTCACGGTCAAGGCCACCGAGGTGCGCATCCACCGGCGGTGAGAGTGCCGCCGAGAATCGGCCACTGGATCGCACCGAGATCACTGCGACGCCGCGAAAGCCCGCGCTCGCCGAAATCTGGCGTCCGGTTTCAGCAACCAGGTCGAGAGCCGACCGGTCAGGCAACGCCCGCTGGTCGGAACTGGATGCTGATCCGTGGGCCCACGCCGTGTGTGGTCTTCGGGATGGCGTGTTCCCAGGTGCGCTGGCACGAGCCGCCCATCACCAGCAGATCGCCGTGCCCGGACGGGATCCGCATCGAGGTACGCGCACCGTCGGCGGCGTGCCGGGGACGCAACAGCAGCGGCCGCTCGGAACCGACCGAGAGGATCGCCACCATGGTGTCCTCCCTGGCTCCCCGGCCGATCCGGTCGCCGTGCCAGGCGACGCTGTCCCGCCCGTCGCGATACAGACACAGGCCGGCGGTGACGAAGGGCTCGCCCAGCTCGTCGGCGTAGCGCGCGTTGAGCATGGCTCTGGCCCGGTCGAGAACCGGGTGCGGGAAACCGTTCTCGCCCGAGTACCAGCACAGCATCCGGGGCGTGGCGAGCACCTGGTCGTACATCCGGCGCTGCTCTGCGCGCCATGGCACGTGCTGCAGCAGGTGGTCCAGCAGCGCATCCGAGCCGGTGAGCCAACCGGGCAGCACGTCCACCCACGCGCCGTCGGTCAGGTCGATGCGGCGCAGGTCGTCCAGCGAGCCCAACGTGGGCTCGTCCGCCTGGTCGAACATCGACGGCTGGTATGCGGAGGTCACGGCGACCACGGTACACCCGACTCGAACGCGCGTGCTAGCTGGCGAAGTTGATCACCGTGACGGTCGTGGCTGCGATGGACAGGTGCTCGGTGAGGCCCGGAAGAAGTGATGCTGCATGGTGCGCCGGCGACCGGCGCGCTCGGGATGCCGGGCCGGTGAACCCGGCCGGAGCCGCATCTGCCGGCGCACTGTCGTGACGAACCAGCGTCGCTGACGGCGCTCACGGCACGGTGGCCGGGGCGCCTACGCTTCGCGAATGGCCCCTGCGCGCTGGACGCTCGACACCCCGGCCGGCCCCGCGCGGATCGACCTGGACCGGCCTTCCGGAAAGGTGCGTGGGCTCCTGGTATTGGGGCATGGCGCCGGTGGGGGCGTGGATGCCGCGGACCTGCTAGCCGTGCGCGACGCCGCCATCGCGCTCGACATCGCCGTGGCCCGGGTGACCCAGCCGTACCGTGTCGCGGGCCGGCGCGCCCCCGCCCCGGCGTCGCGGCTGGACGAGGCGTGGATCGCGGCGGTGGCGGCCGTGCGGCGCCGCCGGGGCTTGTCGGGTCTGCCGGTGGTGGTGGGCGGCCGGTCCAGCGGGGCCCGGGTGGCCTGCCGGACCGCTGCCGCGTGCGGCGCCGATGCCGTTCTGGCGCTCGCGTTTCCGGTCCATCCGCCGGGCAAGCCGGACAAGTCGCGGCTGGACGAGTTGGACCACGTCACCGTCCCGGTGCTGGTGGTCCAGGGCGACCGCGACCCGTTCGGCATGCCGCCGGGCCG
>DASSTH010000041.1:0-10743 GCA_035708025.1 Nakamurella sp.
TTCTGCACCATCTCCGGGGTGTGCCGGTGCCCGCCGCCGACCCCGTAGGCCGACATCGAGCCCATCACCTCGGACCCCAGCAGGTGCGCCTTCAGCCCGCGCCCGGCACCGGACGTCCCGGAGGCGGCGACCGCCACCACCTCCGGCCGGGCCAGGCCGCTGGCCAGCGCGGGCGCCATGGCCAGCGACACCACGGTCGGATAGCACCCCGGCACCGCGATCCGGCGTGCGCCGCGGAGCTTGTCCCGGGCGCCCGCCAACTCCGGAAGCCCGTACGGCCAACTGCCGGGATGCTCACCGCCGTAGAACCGCTGCCACATAACCGGGTCCACCAGCCGGTGGTCGGCGCCGCAGTCGATCACCGTGACGTCCTCCGGCAGTTGCGCCGCGAGGGCGTGCGACTGGCCGTGCGGCAGCGCCAGGAACACCACCTGGTGTCCGGCGAGGGTGTCCGCCGAGGTGGGTTGCAGCACTCGGTCGGCCAGCGGCAACAGATGCGGATGGTGCGCGCCGAGTACCTCGCCGGCGCTGGAATGCGCCGTTACCGCCCCGATCTCGGCCTGCGGGTGCGTCAGCAGCAGCCGCAACAGCTCGCCACCGGCATAGCCACTGGCACCCGCCACCGCCACCCGCACCGTCATGCGCGTCCTCCACCCGGGTTCGACCGACCCGTAGAACTATACAGCGCGATGCATGACCATTCGAAGACGGGTATGCGGTGCACGGGCCGGGACGCACCAAGACCGACGGTCAGCGGGCGTACCACAGCAGCGGCACCAGCTGCTCCGCCTCGGTCAGCGAGCCGTGGTGCCCGATCAGCGCCAGGATGTGCCGCCGGGTGACCGCCGAGTCCACCAGGGCGAAGCTCCCACGGGCGGCCACCAGCACGTCGCCGATCCGTCCGGCCACCCGGTCCTGCACCGGCCCGAACCAGCCGCCGGCGATCGCCTCCGCCCGGGTGCGCACCCAGGCTCGCTCCCCCAGCGCGTCGGTCAGTCGGTCGGCCACCGCCGGCCCGGCCCCCGGCCGGCAGTACAGCTGGGCCAGCCGCGGCTCGCCGCCCAGGATGGCGATGCCCTCGCGCAGCTCGGGCCGGTCCGCCAGGTCCAACCGCTCGGTGTGCGGCACGTCCACCATGCCGTGGTCGGCGGTCACCAGCAGCTGAGCACCGCTGGTCAGCCGCCCGGCCAGCTCCGCCAGCGCCCGGTCCGTCTGGCGCAGCGCCGCCCGCCACTGCGGGCTGTGCCAGCCGTGCGCGTGGCCGGCGGCATCCACCTCGCCCCAGTACAGGTAGACCAGCGCAGGTCGGGGGCCGGACAGCGCCGCGACCGCGGCGTCCACCCGGTCGGCCAGGGTCGCGGCGCCCACGAACCGCCCCCCGCGGTGGGCCGCCAGGGTCAGGCCCGACCCGGCGAACTCCGGATTGCCGATGCGGGTGACCTCGACGCCGGCGGCGGCGCAGCGCTGGAACACCGTCGGATGCGGCTGCCAGGCGACCGGGTCGGTATAGGGCCGCCACTGCAGCTCGTTGAGCAGGACGCCGCGATCCGGGTCGAGCACCTCGTAACCGAGCAGGCCGTGACTGCCGGGCGGGCGCCCGGTGCCGAAGGAGCCCATCGAGGTCGCGGTGGTGGTGGGGCAACCGACCCGCACGGTCCCGGGACGGCCGGCCGGCCCGCCCGCGCGGGCCAGTCCGGTCAGGAACGGCGCCTCGTCCGGCGCCTCGTCCAGCAACATCGCGCCCAGCCCGTCCACCAGCACCACGCACACCGCACTCGCGGCGGGCAGCGGCACCGCCGGCAGATCGGTGTGCACGCCGAGCGCCAGCGCGGCACCCGGCAGCACCGCGCCGAGGCTGTCGGCGCCATAGCCCGGTGCGACCGGACCGCCGGGGGCCCGATACCCCGGCTCGGCGTCGGCCTCCGTCACCCGCGGGTGGCCACGGTTCCGGCGGCGGTGGCCGCCGACAGGGCACGGGCGAAGTCCAGCGCCTCGGTGACGGCGCCCTCGCCATCGGCCTCCGCGCTGATCCGCAGCGACAGGTCGTCGCCGGTGAGCGATCCGGTGTACCCGTGGTCCGCCTCGCACTGCGGGTCGCCGCAGGACGCCGGTTCCAGGTCGATGCGCGACACGGCGCCCCAGGCGATGGTCAGGGTCAGCTCACGGCCCAGTTGGCCGGCCCGGTAGTTCTCCGGTTCCCCGACCACGTGGGTCACCATCACCGATCGCACGGTGGACAGCGGGATCGCCTCGCTGGTCGCGATGGCATGCGCCTGGCCGCCGTGCTCGTCGTCGCCGTGGTCGTCCGCGTGCACGAACACCAGCCGGCTGGGGGTGAGCGCCAGCACCGACAGATGCCGGCGCACCGTCTCGGTGTCGAAGGTGGTCTCGCCGTGCACCAGGTGCGCCGTCACCTGCTCGCCGGCCACGGCGACGTCCAGGGTGTCGGCCACCAGCGCCGGGTAGTACCCCGCCTTCTCGATGCGGCGCGACAGATCCGGCGGGCTCACTGATCGCATGGGCTCCATGGTCGCACCCTTGACCTCCGGCCGCCCGCCGGTGCCGGCGGCCGGCCCCGCCGCGGCACCGGTCACCCGCGCAGCACCGCCCCGGTCCGCTCGGCCGCCCGGGCCACGGCGGCGTCCCGCACCGCCAACGCCTCGGCCGCGGTGAGCGTCCGGTCGCCGGCCCGCACCAGCAGCGCGAAGGCCAGCGACTTGCGTCCCGGCCCGGCCTGCTCGCCGGTGTACACGTCGAACAGCCGGACCGCCTCCAGGGTCGGCCCACCGCCCTCGGCCAGGGCATCGGTGACGTCGGACGCCGGCACGCCGTCGTCCACCACCAGCGCCACGTCCAGGTGCACCGGAGGGAAGGCCGAGACGGCCGGCGGAACCGGCGGGGCGGGCTCGTCGAAGGCGTCCAGGTTCAACTCCAGCGCCAGCGACCGGGCCGGCAACCCGAGCCGCTCGGTCACCGCCGGGTGCAGTTCCCCGGCGTAGCCGATCGGCCAGTCACCGAGGCGCAGTTGCGCGCAGCGCCCGGGGTGCCAGGGGGGCAGCTCCGCCTGCCGCACGGAGAGCTCGGCACCGCAGGCGCGGCCGATGCGCCGGGCCAGTTCGATGATGTCGGTGGTGTCGGCGGCGCGGCCGGGGCCCCACCAGCCGGCGTGCTCCCAGCGTCCGGTGAGCACCGCCGCCACGTGCCGGGGTTGCGGCGGCACGGCGGACAGCAACGCGGTCAGGTCGGCGTCGGCGGGCCGGTGCTGCACGCCCAGTTCCGGCGGCCGGGGTGCGTTGTCCCTCGGTTGCACCACCTGGCCGACCTCGAACAGCGCGAGGTCGCGGGCCCCGCGCGATTGGTTGCGCAGCGCGGTGTTCAGCAGGCCGGGCAGCAGGGTGGTCTGCATCAGCGGCCGGTCCCCGTCCAGCGGGTTCACCAGGCGGGCGGCCTGCCGGCGCACATCGCCGCCGGGGATGCCCAGGGCGTCCAGGTCGCGTTCGCCCATGAACGGGAACGACAGCACCTCGGTCAGTCCGGCCGAGGCCAGGTCGGCGGCCACCCGGCGCACCCGTCGCTGCCGACCGGTCAGCCCGGTGCCGGCGGGTGCCGCGGGCAGCACCGCGGCGATGGTGTCGTACCCCTCCAGCCGGGCGATCTCCTCGACCAGGTCGGCCGGACGGGTCAGGTCTGGACGCCAGCTGGGGGGCGTGACGACCAGTTCGGCGCGCCCGGACTCGCCGGTGCGGGCCTGCACCCGGCAACCCACCTGGGCCAGCCTGGTGGCGGCCACCCCGGGGCCGAACGGCCGGCCGGTCAACCGCTCCGGATCGGAGAGCGCGAGCACCACCGGGGCCGGCTCCGTCACCCCGCCGGCGTCGGTGCGGCCGCCGAGGGTGCCCCCGCCACCGGCGATCAGCATGGCGGCGGCGGCTTCGGCGGCCACCGCGGCGACCGCGGGGTCCACCGCGCGCTCGAACCGCCGGGAGGCCTCGCTGGGCAGCCGGTGCCGGCGCACCGTTCGGGAGATGGACGGCGGGTCCCAGCTGGCCGCCTCGATCACCACATCCGTGGTGGCGCCGGAGATCTCGGTGGACTCGCCACCCATCACGCCGGCCAACGACACGGCGCCGGAGGCGTCGGCGACCACCACGTCGTCGTCACTGAGCACCCGGTCCACCCCGTCCAGGGTGCGCAGCTTCTCCCCCGCGTTGGCCCGGCGTACCACGATGCCGCCGGAGAGCCGGCGGGCGTCGAAGGCGTGCAGCGGCTGGCCGTACTCCAGCATCAGGTAGTTGGTCACGTCCACGGCCAGCGAGATCGCCCGGATGCCGGCGGCCAGCAGCCGCCGGCGCACCGGCCACGGGCTGGGCGCCGCCGGGTCCACTCCCGTCACGGCGACCGCGACGAACCGGGAACACCGTGCGGGGTCGGCGATCTCGACCGATGGCCCGGGCTCGGCCGGCCGGACCCGCCCGGCAGCCGGGTCGGTGTACGGCGCGTCGAACGCGGCCGCCAGTTCGCGGGCCAGGCCGCGGATGGACAGCGCGTAGCCGCGATCCGGGGTGATCGCGAACTCGATGACGGTGTCGTCGGCACCCAGCAGATCCCTGGCGTCCGCGCCGGTCTCGGTGTCGCGGTCCAGCACCAGGATGCCCTCGTGGTCGGAGCCGATGCCCAGCTCCCGCGCCGAGCAGATCATCCCGTCCGAGACGTGCCCGTAGGTCTGCCGGGCCGCGATGGCGAAGCCGCCGGGCAGCACGGTTCCGGGCGGCGCCACGACGACCACGTCACCCACGACGAAATTCGTTGCGCCGCAAATGATGCCGCGCGGCTCATCGGAGCCGTCCGGGCCGTTGCCGGCGCCGAGATCCACGGTCACGAACCGGATGGGCTTCTTGAAGCCGGTCAACTCCTCGACGGTCAGCACCCGGCCGGTCAGCAGCGGGCCATCGGTGGGCGGCACGGTGTGCACCGCCTCCACCTCCAGCCCGATCCGGGTGTAGGCGTCCACGATGTCCGTCACCGTCGCCGTTTCCGGCAGCGTGACGTACCGCCGGATCCATTCCAGCGATGCCTTCATCGCCTCACACCTCCGAGGAGAAGGCCGCGGTGAACCGCACGTCGCCCTCGACCATGTCCCGCATGTCCGGGATCGAGTTGCGGAACTGCAGGGTCCGTTCGATGCCCATGCCAAACGCGAAGCCGGAGTACTCGTCCGGGTCCAGCCCGCAGGCGGCCAGCACGTTCGGATCGACCATGCCGCAGCCGCCCCACTCCACCCATCCGGCGCCGCCCTTGCGGTCCGGGAAGAACACGTCCATCTCGGCGCTGGGTTCGGTGAAGGGGAAGAACGACGGCCGTAACCGGGTGGTGGACTGCGGCCCGAACATGGCTCGGGCGAAGTGGTCCAGGGTGCCCTTCAGGTGCGCCATCGACAGGTGCCGATCCACCGCCAAGCCCTCCACCTTGTGGAACACCGGGGTATGGGTGGCGTCCAAGTCGTCGTCCCGGTAGACCCGGCCCGGGCAGATCACGTAGATCGGCGGGGTGCGGCCGAGCATGCTGCGGATCTGCACCGGCGAGGTGTGGGTGCGCAGCACCAACCCGGAACCCGGTGTGCCGTCGGCGTTCCCGACGTACAGGGTGTCCTGCATCTCGCGGGCCGGGTGGTCCGGCGGAAAGTTCAACGCGTCGAAGTTCAGCCACTCGGCCTCGAGTTCCGGACCCTCGGCGATCTCCCAGCCCATCGCGGTGAAGATGTCGCCGATGCGCTCCATGACCACCGAGATCGGGTGCCGGCCGCCCGCCGGGTACCGATCGGTGGGCAGGGTGACGTCGATTCGTTCGGTGGCCAGCACCGCGGCGTCCCGCTCGGCCTGCAGCACGGCCTCCCGCTCCGCCAGTGCCGCGCTGATCCGGGCGCGTGCGCTACCGACCGCGCGGCCGGCGGATGCCCGGTCGGACCGGGGCAGATCGGCGATCGCGCGATTGGCCAACGCCAACGGGGATCGGTCGCCGGCGTGCGCCAGCCGGGCGTCCCGCAACTGCTCCAGGTCGGCGGCGGCGGCCACGGCGGCCAGTGCGGCGTCGGCCGCAGCTTCGACGGCGGCCTGGTCGGTGGGATCGACCGGGCCGGGTGATGGTGGGGTCATGACAGCCTTCCGGGCACGGGGGAACAGGGCGAGAGTCTAGGGCCCGCCCCGGGGCCGGCCGGCGGCGCCAACGTCGGAAACCAGCGGTCAGCGGCACGGCCCGGGGAGGGCCCGGGGAAATCGGTGTTCCCGTCCGTCGCGCCAACGCGTCATGCCGACATCCTGCCATGCCGCCGCCCGGCGCCGACGGGCCACCGGGAGCGATGCACACGCGATCCGTCAGCGGCGAGTGCCGTGCGGTGAATTCCGCACCGCTGCGGGTATGTCTGGCCACATGCGGCGATCAACGCCGGCGACGCATCAGCCGCCACAGGCGCAGCGGGAACATCCCCAGCACCGGAGCGCGCCTGCCGATGTCCCGGCTGTCCTCCTGGTCGAGGGCCTGCGCGTAGCGGGCGGCCGCCGCGGCGTCCGGGTACTGCTTGCTGCCCCCGGCGCCACATCCGCGCGCGCAGGACCAGTTCATGGTCGAACCGGTGGCGGTGAACCGGTACCGGTGGCCCAACAGCACGCATGACAGCACGCACCAGTCATACCCCCTCCCGTCGAGCGATAGCCCGGCCGACCGACGAAGGCAAGCGGCACATGAGCGACACCGCAGTGCAGACCCGAACGATCAAGACGCGCATCCCCGCGCGGTTGGACCGGCTGCCCTGGAGCCGGTTCCACTGGCGCATCCTGATCGGCCTGGGCACCGTGTGGATCCTGGACGGCCTCGAGGTGACCATGGTCGGCACCGTCGCCTCCCGGATCACCGAGAAGGGCAGCAGCCTGAGCCTGACCCCGGCCGACATCGGGATCGCCGGGGCGATCTACATCGTGGGTGCCTGCCTCGGGGCGCTGTACTTCGGCCACCTGACCGACCGGTTCGGCCGCAAGAAGCTGTTCATGCTGACCCTGGGCATCTACATCCTGGCGACCTTCGCCACCGCATTCTCCTTCGCGCCGTGGTGGTTCTTCCTCGCCCGGTTCTTCACCGGTGCCGGCATCGGCGGGGAGTACGCGGCGATCAACTCGGCCATCGACGAGCTGATCCCGGCCCGGGTCCGCGGCCGGGTGGACCTGGTGATCAACGGCACCTACTGGGCCGGGTCGGCGGCCGGATCCGCATTGGCCCTGGTGTTCCTGAACGAGGCGTGGATCCCCGGCTGGCTGGGCTGGCGGCTGGCCTTCGGCATCGGCGTGGTACTAGGACTGTCCATCCTGCTGGTGCGGCGACACGTGCCGGAAAGCCCCCGGTGGCTGTTCATCCACGGGCGGGAAGAGGAGGCCGAACGCATCGTCGACGGCATCGAGCGGGAGGTGCGGGAGGAGACCGGCAGCGATCTGGAGCGGGCGGGCGAGGAGCTCACCATCCGTCAGCGCACCACCATCCCGTTCCGGACCATCGCGCACACCGCGTTCAAGCTCTACCCGCGGCGAGCGATCCTGGGCCTGGCGCTGTTCATCGGACAAGCCTTCATCTACAACGGCATCACGTTCAACCTGGGCACGCTGTTCACCCAGTTCTACGAGGTCTCCTCCAGCTTCGTGCCGGTCTTCGTGATCATCTACGCGGTCGGCAACCTCCTCGGACCGATCACCCTGGGCCGGCTGTTCGACACCGTCGGGCGCAAGCCGATGATCTCCGGCACCTACCTCGGCTCCGCGATAGCCACCATCCCGCTGGGCCTGGTGTTCCTGACCAATGCCGGCAACGAGTGGCTGCTGATCCTGCTGATAGTGCTGACCTTCTTCCTGGCGTCGGCGGGCGCGAGCGCCGCCTACCTGACGGTCAGCGAGATCTTCCCGATGGAGACCCGGGCGCTGGCCATCGCCTTCTTCTACGCGGTCGGGACGGCAGTCGGCGGCATCGCGGGTCCGCTGCTGTTCGGTCAGCTGATCGGCAGCGGACAACGCGGCCTGGTGACCATCGCATTCTTCATCGGGGCGGCCGTGATGGCGATGGGCGGGGTGGCCGAGCTCATCCTGGGGGTGAAGGCCGAGCGGGCCAGCCTGGAGTCGATCGCGCAGCCGCTGACCGCGGCCGAGGCCGACGACGGCGGTGACGGGGCCGATGCGGCCGGCGCGCACCGTGATGGCAGCGGTGGGGGTGACGCTGCGGCCGGTGACGGAGCAAGCGGCGGTGACGGCGCGGCCGGCGGTGACGGAGTGGCGGCGACCGGCTCGGCCGACCGGGCACGCCAGCGGGCCCAATGGTGCCGCGAGCAGGCCGAACAGGCCCGAGCGAGCGCGGCCGAGCACCGGGCGGAGCACCTCGAGTTGGCCGACTCCACGGCCGACGACGCCGCCGATCGGCGGGAGCTGGCCGCGCTGCTGGCCGAGACCGATGAGCTCCGCGCGCAGGAGCTGGAGCAACAGGCGCTGGCCTACGAGGAGTTGGCACGGGGCGCCGAGCCGGGGGCCATGGAACGCGCGCAGGCCGCCGAGCAGCGGGCCCGCGCCCTGGCCGAACGCGCGGCGGCCGTGTCGTCGGCGGATGCCGAGGAGTACGAGCGGCACCTGGCGCTGGCCGAGGCGGCCACCGAGCGTGCGCGTGCGCGGGAACAATTCGCGCTGGCCGTGCAGGCGGAAGCCGGTGGCGGTGCGGGTGGGCCCGACGGACGCGCGGCGCCGCAGGACGGACGCGCCGGGGCGCCGTCACCGCCGGCCGACGGCCAGCCGGACGGCACGCCGGCCGACCAGCCACCGGACATCCGCACCGCGCGCGCCGCGATGCACCGGGCGTGGGCGAGCTGCCACGAGGAACGCGCGCAGATGCACGACGCCCGGGCCGCCGGGAACGATGCGGCACGGGCCGTGCACGAACAGGCGGCGACCGCCCGCGAGCACCACGCCATGGCCGCCGAAGAACGCCTGCAGGCCGCCGAGCACCGGGTGGAGGCGCGGCAGTGGCATGCCGAGCGCGCCCACGCCCAGGACGAGCAGCGGCGGCGGGCGGAACAGGCCCGGCTGCACCTGCGCGAGGAGGCGGAGCGGGAGGACCGCATCCGTCGGCGCATCCAGCAGCGACAAGCCGGCGGGCTGGCCCGCTTGCGGCCCGGTCCGGGGACCGCACTGGCCCCGCTGTGGTCCGGCGGCCCGGCGTCCCGGCACTCCACCGAGGTGGCCCTGGACCGCGAGATCGAGGTGATCGGCAGGGCGCTGGATCACCACGGTCCGACCGAACGCCAAGAGCTGGCCCGGATGGTGGGCGCGCGGTACTGGGGCCCGGGCCGGTTCGGTGCGGCGCTCGACAACGCGGTCGCCGAGGGCCGGGTGCGCCGGCTGTCCCGCCGTACCTTCGGGCCGGCATCGCCCGACGGCGCGGCCGGCGCTAGCGGATCTGACGGCGCGGCCACCTCTGACGGCTCGGACGACTCGGTCAGCGGCGTCGGTCCGGCGGGCGGGGCGGCCGGCTCGGACCCCGCTGCCGGCTCGGACAGCGCTGTCGGCGCTGCCGGCGGCGTCGGCCTTGACGGCGGATTCGGCGCGGACGGCACCGGCTCCGCGGGCCCGCCGAGGTAGGGTCCATCGCGTGCCAACCTGGTCGACACTGCTCACGGCGGTGACGAAGGCGGTGTCCGGCACGCTGACCCGCCGGCCGCGGGTGAAAGCCACCAGCGGGCGAGCGGGAGCCGGCGGCGGTCGGCGCGGACCGTGGGATCGGCGCGACCGGCACCCGGGACGCGGTGGGCGTGGCACCGGCGCGCGATCCGCGGCACACGACACGGCGTCACTGGAACCTGGCCGCAGCGGGCCGGACGCCACCGTCGAGGTGGAGCCCACCGCCGTCGGGGCCGTGCGGATGACCTACAACCCGGACACCGACGGCGATCCCGACCCGGGTGAGATCGTCTGGACCTGGGTGCCGTTCGAGGAGAACGACGGCCGGGGAAAGGACCGGCCGGTGTTGGTGGTGGCAGCCGAACCGGACAGCCAGTCCGGCACGGTGCTCGCCGTGCAGCTGACCAGCAAGGAGCACGACGGGGATGCCGGCTTCGTGCCGATCGGAGCGGGAGCCTGGGACGGCGAGCACCGGCCGTCCTGGGTGAATATCGAGCGGATCATGCGGGTGTTTCCCGGCGGCATGCGGCGGGAGGCGTGCGCCTTGGACGGGCAGAACTTCCGGCGGGTCGAACTGGCCCTGCGCCGGCGGTACGGCTGGCAGTGAGCGCACCCATGGCCGGGCGATCGGTGCTGTCCATCAGGTCCCGCAGATCCGTGCTGTCCATCGGCAGCGTCGATTCCATCCTCTCCATCGGCAGCGTCGGGTCGGTGCTGTCCATCGGGAGCGCCTACTCGTTCGCGTCGGTGGGATCCGTGGCGTCGGCGATGAGCCTGCTGTCTGCGCTGTCCCACCAGTGCCGGTTCTCGCTGCTGTCGCACCAGAGCGACGGCAGCATGGTGTCCGCGCAGTCGCGGTGGAGCGTCAGGGCGTACCGACGTTGCGGCGTGCGGCCCGGTCGTCGGCGAGCGCCCGGCCAACCCTGAACCCGGGCGGACCGGCGCCGGTCACGGGATGCAGGGGTGGGCAAGACCGCGGGTGTTAATACGATTTGATTAATCCGTCAACGACTGCGCCGGTGCGCGGAGGCGCTGGCGTACAGAC
>DASSTH010000042.1:0-4253 GCA_035708025.1 Nakamurella sp.
ACCTGTGGTGCACGCGCGACGAGCCGGCGCTGGACTCGGTGGCCTGGCTGGCCGAACGCGGGGTGCTGGTCGCGCCCGGGACCTTCTACGGGCCGACCGGCGCGCGGCACATCCGGGTGGCGTTCACCGCCACCGACGAGCGGGTCGCGCAGGTTGCCGGGCGGCTCGCCGCGCGCTAGGGCCGGCCGGCGGATCGGGGCGTAGCGCATACTTCACCGGACGCGCCGGGACAGCACGGCGTGTCCCGTCAAGAAGGTGCTACGCCTCGGGTTTCTCCCCGGTGGGCGGTCAGTCCGCGGCGTGCAGGGCGGCGTTCAGCCCGCCCCAGGACCCGGCGTGCGGCACCGCCTGCACCTCGCCGGTCAGCGAGTGCCGGCGGAACAGCAGCCCGGAGACCCCGGCGATGTCCCGGGCGGCCACCTCGGTCCGATCGCCGTCGGCCAGCACCGCGACCTTGGTCCCGGCCGTCAGGTACAGCCCGGCCTCCACCACGCAGTCATCCCCGAGCGGGATGCCCAGACCCGCGTTGGCGCCGATCAGGCAGCGCCGCCCGATGGTCACCTGCACCGTGCCGCCGCCGGACAGCGTGCCCATGATCGAGGCACCGCCGCCGATGTCGCTGCCGTCACCGACGATCACCCCCTGCGAGATGCGGCCCTCCACCATGGAGGCGCCCAGGGTGCCGGCGTTGTAGTTGCAGAAGCCCTCGTGCATCACCACGGTTCCGGGCGACAGGTAGGCGCCCAACCGCACCCGGTCGGCGTCGGCGATGCGCACCCCGGCCGGGACCACATAGTCGGTCATCCGGGGGAACCGGTCGACCCCGTGCACACCGAGGGTGTGGCCGGCCGCGCGGGCCCGAAGCCGGGCTTGGTCCAGCCGGTCCGGCGGCACCGGCCCCAGGGTGGTCCAGGCATTGTTGGGCAGCACCGCGAAGATGCCGTCCAGGTTGATGGTGCGCGGCCGGACCAGCCGGGCGGACAGCAGGTGCAGCCGCAGGTAGGCGTCGGCGGTGTCGGCCGGTGGCTGGGCCAGGGACTCGATCCGGGTCTGCATCACCGCGGTGCGCACGCCACGCAGGTCGTCGCTGCGTTCCGCGGCGGCCAGTGAGCGGCGCAGTTCGGCCTGGTCGGGGTCGGGCCCGGTCGTGGAGTCCGCGGGGTCGGTGACGATGCCACCGGCCGCCGCCGGATCGTCCAGCAGGGCCGGCGCCGGGAACCACACATCCAGCACGGATCCGTCGTCACCGATGGTGGCCAGGCCGGTTCCGGCGGCGCCCACGGTGACGGGGGTGTCGATCATGCCCGTCAGGATATCCAGCGGCCCAGGCCGGCCGGCCCGTGGGACCACAGCGTGGCACGCCGTCGGATCGGTCGCTCCGTGCCGGACGGCGGCCGTCCGGCGGGCCCGTCACCGTTCCGCGACGGCGGACAGCAACACCACCAGCAGGTCCCGCACCGACAGGAACCCCTGCAGCCGGCCGCTGTGGTCCAGCACCGGCAGATGTCGCACCTCGGCGGCGCTGACCCGTTGCGCCGCCCGGACGATCGGCTCGTCGGGGTGGACCGTCAGCAGCTCGGTGCTCATCAGATCGGCGGCGGTGGCGGTCTCGAGATCCGCGCCGGTGGCCAGGTGGCCCACCACGTCGCGTTCCGACACGATGCCCAGCACCCGATCGTGCCGAACCACTGCCAAGGCCCCGATGCCGTTGCCGGCCAACGATTCCACCACCTCGCGCAGCGAGGCGTCCTCGGCGACGGTGGCCACCGGACTGTGCATGATCGTCTCGACCGGATCGCCCGGCCGGATCAGGCTGAGGGTGCGACGCAGCATCGGGCACCTCCACATCCGCTCGAACGGTGCTGCCGCTCACCACCGATCCTGCTGCGCTGCGCCCCCGGCTGCCAGGGCCGTTGGTCCCGGCTAGTCACCGGTGACGATGGTCACCTCGCCGGCCGGCATCGCCTGCTGCGCGGCCGTCCAAGCGTGATCGGCCCAGCTTCGGTCGCCCACCGACACGTCGGTGACGTGCATCGTGGTGGCATGGGCCACCGCCCAGGCCGCCAGGGCGCGCCCGGCCACCGCGGAGGAAGCGTCCGGCAGGGTCGCCGTCACCGTCGCCCGGCGTCCGTCCGGGGCGAGCGAGACCACCGACAGGCCACCGAGTTCCGCCTGCGCGGCAGCCAGCACCGCGGACAGTGCGGGGTGGGCGGCAGCGGTTCCGGCCAGCGGCGGGCGCACCGGGGCCGCTGCCGTGGAGGCGGTTGCGCCGGCCCGGCAGGACAGCGCGACCGGCTGGGCGCCGCCCAGCGCCGCGGCCAGGATGCGGGCGTCGTGCTCCCACTTGGCGTAGGCGTCCGGGAAGGCGGAGTACTGCACCGCCTGCGCCGCCTGGGTCAGCGGCAGCCGCTGCCAACCGGGCACCCGCAACAGTGCGTCGTAGAACTTCCCGGCCGAGTACACCGGGTCCATGATCTGCGCCACCGAGCCCCACCCCTGGCTGGGCCGCTGCTGGAACAGGCCGACCGAGTCCCGGTCGCCATGATCGAGGTTGCGCAGGCTGGACTCCTGCCAGGCGGTGGCCAGGGCGATCACCCGGGCCCGCTCCGGCGCCCCGCGGGACAGCCCGACCGCGTTGATGGTGGAGGCGTGCTGCAACTGGACGGCGTCCAGGGTGACCGGCGAGCCGTCCGGAGCGGAACCGTCACCGGCGCCGTCACCGGCTGCGTCGCCCGGGCCGGCCGGGACCGTGCACTCCGGTCCGGCGCTCCCGGACCCGCCGAGCAGTGCCAGGCCACCCAGCACCCCGGCGGCGACCACCACCACAGCGGTCGCGATCACCAGGGCGATGGTGGTCCGGCGGCGCATGCGGCCACGGTACTGGCCGCGGGACTTGTCACAATGGCGCCTATGACGACGCCCCCGCCGCCCGCGGCCCAGCCGACACCCACCGTGCCCCGCGGCCGGCGGCCATGACGGTCCCCACCGAGCTGGATCTGCGCGCCGACCCGGCGGCGCTGACCGCCGCGCTGATCGACGTGCCGTCGGTCTCCGGGGACGAGCGCGTGCTGGCCGGACTGATCGAACGCGCGCTGACCGATCTGGGCCGCTACCAGGTGCTGCGACTGGGCAACACGGTCCTGGCCCGCACCGATCTGGGGCGGCCCAGTCGGGTGGTGCTGGCCGGGCACATCGACACGGTGCCGATCGCCGGGAACGTGCCGTCGCGCTGGGACGACGGGCAGATCCATGGCTGCGGCGCCACCGACATGAAGTCCGGCGACGCGATGCTGCTGCACCTGGCCGCCACCATCACGCGGCCGGCGCGCGACCTGACCTTCGTGTTCTACGAGTGCGAGGAGGTGGAGCACGAGCGCAACGGCCTGACCGCGGTGCAGCGGGAGCGGCCGGAGTGGCTGGCCGGCGACCTGGCGCTGCTGGCCGAACCGACCAACGGCCGGGTGGAGGCCGGCTGTCAGGGCACCCTGTCGGCCACCGTTACCAGCCGGGGAGTGCGGGCGCACTCGGCGCGGTCCTGGTTGGGGCGCAACGCGATCCACCAGGCCGCCGGAATACTGACCCGGCTCTCGGAGTACGAAGCGCGCACGGTCCAGGTGGACGGCTGCGAGTACCGGGAGGGCTTGAACGCGGTGGGCATCACCGGCGGGGTGGCGGGCAACATCGTGCCGGACGAGTGCGTGGTGAAGGTGAACTTCCGGTTCGCGCCGGACCGCTCCGCGCAGGACGCGGAGGACGAGGTGCGGCGGGTGTTCGACGGCTTCGAGGTGGCGGTGACGGACGTCGCCGCCGGCGCCCGGCCGGGCCTGACCGCCCCGGCGGCGGCCGAGTTCGTGGCCGCGGCCGGCGGGGAGGCGGTGGCCAAGTACGGGTGGACCGACGTGGCCCGGTTCGCCGCGCTGGGCATCCCGGCGGTCAACTACGGCCCGGGTGACCCGGGGCTGGCGCACACCCCGGGCGAGCACGTGTCGGTGGCGCAGATCCGCGAGATGACGGCCGTGCTGGCCGGATTCCTGCGATGAGCCGAGGCGCCGTACCGGGCCGGCGGGCCCGGATGGGGCGTTAGGGTCGACTCCGTGACGATGCAGACACCGGCCGGCGGCGGCGAACCGGCAGATCGCGGGACCGATGCCGGGTTCGGCCGGGACCGGCCCGGCCGGGACAACGGATCCGAGCGGCCCGAACGGTCCGACGGGACCCGCGGCCGGCAGTCCGAGCGCTACCAGGGCCCGGTG